>CATWBR010000087.1 GCA_958349075.1 uncultured Clostridium sp. | reverse complement strand
GTTTTTATTGTTTCTGCACAGGGGAAGGGAAGCAATGGCGGCTCGATGTACATTTGACACTTATTAATAAGTAAGTACACCAGAATTTCACAATTGGAGGTAGGTAGAATGACGTTTGAAACTATTGAGAACATTCTCAACATTAACACGGATGCCATTATGACGCTGGCTATGGCCGCTGTCCTTCTGGTTATCGGCTATTTTATCAAGAGCAAGCTTACAATTCTGGACAAGTATTGTATCCCGGCTCCTGTAGTAGGAGGATTCCTTTTCATGTTCATCACATGGATGGGACACATCTCCGGCACTTTCACTTTTAACTTTACGAATACATTCCAGGATCCTTTCATGCTGGCTTTCTTTACCACGGTAGGACTTGGCGCAAGCTTTGCCCTGCTTAAAAAGGGCGGCGTGCTGCTTATTGTATACTGGCTTACATGCGGAGTCCTCTCCATCTTCCAGAATACAATCGGCATTGTAATTTCCAAGATAATCGGCCTCGAAGCTCCTTATGCGCTTCTGTCCAGCGCCATCTCCATGATCGGCGGACACGGCGCGGCCTTATCCTACGGAAGCACGTTCGCAGAGATGGGCTACGAGACGGCTCCCCTCGTTGGCGCGGCCGCAGCAACCTTCGGCCTGATTTCAGCCGTTTTGGTCGGCGGACCAGTCGGACGCCGTCTGATTGTTAAATACAACTTAAAACCGGATGAGAATGAAAACTTTGCCACGGACGTTGAGAGTATCAACTCCGACACAGGTGAAAAGCTTTCCGGTACGGATATTATCAGGAACGTTACGGCCATCCTTGTTTGTATGGCTCTCGGAACCATGGTTTCCAAATGGGTCGGATCCTTAATCAACATGTCCTTCCCTACCTATGTCGGCGCCATGTTTGTTGCTGTTATCGTGCGTAACCTGAATGAAAAAGTACATATGTACAATTTCAATTACCCTCTGGTAGAAGGGATTGGCGATGTAATGTTAAGCCTCTATCTGTCACTTGCACTTATGACACTGAAGCTCTGGGAGCTGGCAGGCCTCATCGGCGGCGTTGCGCTCGTCGTATTCTGCCAGGTGCTTTTCATGGTACTGATGGCTTACTTCGTAGTATTCCGCATCCTCGGAAAGAATTACGATGCCGCCGTTATGTGCGCAGGTTTATGCGGACATGCCCTTGGAGCAACTCCTTCCGCTATTGTTAACATGACTGCTGTAAACGAGCGTTACGGCATGTCCAGAAGAGCCATGATGATCGTTCCTATTGTAGGCGCTTTCCTGGTTGATATTATTTATCAGCCGACCACCATCTGGTTTATCAAGACTTTTGTACAGGGCTTTACCGGCTGATAGACGGCATTTCACTGTAAAATGGTGAGTATAGCGGCTTCCCCTGAAAAAGAGCCATAAGACCTGGTTTCCAGGCCTTATGGCTCTTTTGATATCATCAGATATACAGTACATAATCCTGCATCTCCCTCAGGAATCCCGCCTTGGTTAAAGCTTCGCCCGCCCCGTCCGGAAATTCTTTCACAATCAGCCGTTTCCGTTCCGGAAACAGCCGTTTTCCCCTGAAGTCCTTCACAAACTCTCTAAGCAGCCGCTCAAGATCCTCCGCATTCTTCTCACCGAAGAACCTGAGGATTTTACCCTGGCGTTCGAACACCGCCGCAGGGAGTCCGCCGTGAAGAGCCACCGCAGTTCCCGGCAGATTAAGGAATTCCCTTCCCTCCGGCTGCTTTAGACATTTCCCCCAAATCTGAGCCGGATCCGACGCGTTCAGCCAGATAATCGGAGCATCCCGCAGTTCCAGAGCCGCCGTCACGCTCTCGAATTCTTCTTTTCCGATAAACTGCGCGCCCGACATCCCTTCGATAAAATAGCCTCTCCTGACGCGGCCGGTATATTCCCAGATACTGAGGATATCGAGGGCTTCCCGCCAGGTTCTAAGCTCATCCGAGGCAGCCCGCCCGAATGTCTCGCGGCTGAGCAGGGCATATTCACGCAGGCAGCCCTCCAGCAGCTCTTCCCCGGCCTTTTTCTTCAGTGGCCTTACAATGTCCCACCGGCCGGCCGACAAAGCCATTACACGCACATTCACGCGCTGCCTTGCCGTCGCTTTCCTGATCTTTTCTTTATGCAGCCACTGCCTCACCGGCACAAAGCTGTCCGCGCAGACAAGCCCGCGGCCTGCCAGCCTTAAAAGCACTTCCTGCGCGCTGTCCTCCGCCGGTATCTCTGTGAGGGCCATCAGAAAGCTGGCGCCCCTGCGCTTCAGTTCCCTGTAGATGAGCAGCTCATCCCCCTCAAGGCCCGACTCGGCATCCGGCTGTTTTGCATCCCAGTCAATCTCGTCATACCGGTGGAAACTCAGGCTCCCGTCGGGCGTCATTCTCCAGAAATAACCGCCCCCGGAAAGCAGACGGTCCAGCATTGCTTCCGAATAGTTTTTCACCCGTCTGCTAAAAATCACATTCTCCCATAATTTCACCGGGAACTCCCTGTCACAGTACAGTTTCAGCGCACTTTCAAGCTGCTCTTCGGACGGCGCATGCACCAGGGCTCTTCCGGCCATAAGCGCAGCATACCGCTCCGGCGGCCTGGTGACGGTCTGAAGGCGCAGATTTTTAAGCGCCGCTTTTCTGGCGCGATCATACAGCTTTGCATGATAATAAACGCCCTCATCCTCCACTATACTTTCCCTGCGGCAGAGTTCCAGAATGATCTGCTCCGTGAAAAGCGGTGTAAAAAAGTACCGCTCACCAATCCCGCCGGCCGTCTGGCCCCCGCGGTAATAGAGCATTCTTCTCACAATATGGGCAGCAGCTTCCACGGACTCCGGCCCCTGTGCAAATGCCGTCTCATATTCCTCCTGCTGTTCCGCCGCAATCCAGACTCCGGGTTCCATATAAACGGCCTGTCCCTTTTCCGCCAGTTTTTTCAGCCACTGCGCCGGAACGGGGAGTTCTCCTGCCGCCAGATCGCCCTCCATCATCAGGAGAGAGTGAAGCTGTTCTTCATTTTCAGGAAGTTTTCTGCGTTCCTGCTGCCTTTCCAGATCCTCCGCGGACGGTTTTAAGAGTTCCGTCTGCTTCAGTTCCTCGTAGGCAGCCTGACGGATTCCGGGCGTGGATGGGGAATATTCATACATTTCCGCAGCCTCCGCCTGCCATCTGAACGGCAGGGACATTGGAGACGCCACATCCGTATATACTTCGCGCACCGCTATGCGTCCGGAACGGATCCCGTTTATAATCTCAATCACTCCGTCTATATCCCACAGATCCTCCAGGCACTCCCGGCGTGTTTCACGCATCAGCGGATGGTCTTTCTCTCCCGTCAAAGAATCCAGCATCTCGGTACTTCGCAGGCGCTGCATCCAGAGCGGCTGGCGGCCTCCATGTTTTACGCCCATCATCAGGGCCCTGGCGGCGCTGTAGCGGAAGGTCATGCCGAATACCGGGGTCAGCGGAAGAAGCGCCTCCAGAACAGGCCTCACCTGCTCCGGATTTATCCGGTACAAAAGTCCCTCCGGAAGCTTTTCGTCGCCGTAGGAATAGAGCAGGAAACCGTCCTCGTCGTCCACGCAGCCCAGGTTCGGGCCGCCGTTTTCTCCCGCGGCATGCTGCGCCAGCATGGACAGCGGAGCATTTACCCTCCGGCCGAACTGGGCATGGACCATAACCTGGCTGCCTCCCGTATGATCGGTAAAATGCTCCACGATTACCGTTCGGTCGTCCGGCAGTCCTCCCGTCGCCTCGATCTGGCGTTTCAGATATCCTGCGGCCGTTCCGGCTGCCGTCTCATCCAGGCCAAGGCGGTCAAGTTCTTCTAAAAGCGCTTCATCGGAGCTTTCCGCACACGTCTCAATCTCCCGCATAATGCGGCCGAATGCCTGGCTGGTCCTCAGGGTTCTTCCCCGGATCTCGCCTTTCCAGAACGGCAGCCTTGCTCCCTCCACCGGAGCCGGGGCCACATATACCGCATCCTTATCCTGGCCTACAATCCTCCAGGCAAAGGCCCCCAGAAGGAACCTATCGCCAAGCTGGGATTCATAGACAAACTCCTCATCCAGCTCCCCCAGCTTCACACCGTCCTCTGTCTTGGCCGTATAAAGCCCCTTGTCAGGTATGGTCCCCCCGGCCGCCACGGCCAGCATACGACTGTAGGCGTCCCCGATAACGCGGCCGTGAATTCTGTCATACAGGATGCGCGGCCTGACCGGTATCTCCCGGCTGTGCTCATAATCACCGGCCAGCATCCTGAGAACCGCTCTCACATCCTCCTTTGTCACATCGTAAAACGGATAGGCCCGCCCCAACACTTCCATCACATCATCCACGGAATATTCTTCTCCCACAGCCATGGATACAAGATGCTGCGCCAGGATGTCAAAGCATTTTCTTGGAGGCTTTGCGTGTTCCACGCCGCCCTTCCTGGCCACCTCCGCCGTAATTCCGCAGTACAGGCTCTCCGGCGCCGTGCGCGGATACATCGTCATCACGCTCACCTTACCCGGATTGTGTCCGGCGCGGCCCAGGCGCTGCATTGTGCCGGAAACCGTACGCGGACAGCCAATCTGAAGCACCTGATCGATCTCTCCCACGTCTATTCCCAATTCCATAGAGGAGGTGGCGCATAAAAGCCTGAGTTGTCCGGCGCGCAGGGCCATCTCCGTCTCCGACCTCTGTTCTTTGGAAAGACTGCCGTGGTGCACCCTGGCGAAGTCTTCCCCTCCCAGAAGGTTCACATAGTAGGCCAGCTTTTCCGCATACCGCCTCCCCTCAGAAAACGCGATTACGCTTTTGAATGAAAGGCACTGTTCGTAGACGATTTTCGCCAGCTCCTCCCAGACCGGATCTTTCCTCTTTTCCCCGTACGGCACCGTGCCCACAATCTCGATTTTCACCCGCTTCTCCATGACGGGTGCCGAAATAACGGCCGGTTCCGGCGCCAGGTACTCCGCCGCCAGCTCTAACGGCTCTATCGTTGCGGACAGTCCGATTCTCTGAAGGTTATGGCCGCAGAGCCGGTCCAGCCTCGCAATGGAAAGCATCAGATGGGCTCCCCTCTTTGTGTCGATCAGCGCATGGAGCTCGTCAAGAATGACCGCTCTGGCGGTTTTTAAGATTTCCCTCCCTCCCTTTGACGTCAGCATCAGATAGAGGGATTCCGGCGTAGTTATCAGGATATGGGGAGGATGTTTTATCATCCTTTGTCTGTCCCTCTGCAGAGTGTCCCCCGTCCTGACAGCCGTCACAATCTCCGCCTGCCCCTCCTCCCTCCTGATTCCGTCCAGAGGGCGGCGCAGGTTCTCACGGATGTCTCCGGCCAGCGATTTAAGAGGGGAAACATAGAGCAGGTAAAGTTCCTCCTTCAATTCCCCATTCTCAGAAAGGGCGTTCAGGCGATCTATGAAAATAAGAAAGGCCGACAGGGTTTTTCCCGTGCCCGTCGGCGCGCTGACCAGCACATGGTTCCCTCCGGCAATGGCGGTCCATGCCTCTTTTTGTACCTTTGTAGGCATTCCAAATGCACTGGTAAACCAGTCGGCCGTTGGCTTCGAAAATAAATCCATCGTTTGGTCCTTCATAGCTCCTCCGTCACTATATATCCTTCTTTTTCCAGCAGCGAAAGTGCGCCCCTGATCGTCGTCCGGCCAAAATGGAACATTGTGCCAATCTGATGCATCGATGGTATCTTATCACCGTATTTGTAAAAACCGAATAGAATCCTGGTTTCCAAATAGTCGTAAACTAACTGCTGCAAGCCTGTCTCTCTCTTCATTGCCTTACCTATGAACCTTTCAGTTCTTCATTATGTCTGTATGATCAGGTATATCTTATTCTGTCCCCATTCCGGCTTTTAAAACCTTCAACAATGTCCTCTCAAGTATGCCGACGTCAATCGGCTTTGCAATATGCGCATTCATACCGGCATCCAGGGCCGCCTGAACATCTTCCGAGAACGCATTGGCCGTCATTGCCACAATTGGAATAGAGGAGGCATCCTGCCGTTTTGTCATACGGATAGCGCGTGCCGCCTCATAGCCGTTCATAACCGGCATCTGAATGTCCATCAGAACGGCGCTGTAAGTCCCGGGCGCCGTGTTCCGGAATTCCTCCAATGTCTGGGCGCCGTCCGTTCTGACCACCGTTTTAGCACCATATATTTCCAACAGGCCGCAGAGTATTTCGGCATTAATTTCATTGTCCTCGGCAACCAGGAAACATAAGCCCGAAAGCTGCTCCCTGCCCTCGCCGCCTGTAAACGGCTGTCTGCCCTCTTTTGACGGCGCTGCCTGCGTTTCCTCCGCCGTCTCGCATTCCAGTTCCACAAGAAAGACGGAACCGCTGCCCGGCCTGCTTTCGACCGAGATAGTTCCTCCCATCAACTCGATCAGGCCCCTTACGATGCTGAGTCCCAGACCCGTTCCCTCGACGGGGGCCGCCTCGCTGCTGCGGCTGAACGGTTCGAATATTCTCTCCAGAAATTCTTCCCCCATCCCGATTCCCGTATCGCTTACGGTAAAACGGTACCGCGCCATACCATTCTCCTCATCAGCCTCCGTCTCTTCCGCAAGGAGTTTCACAAAGCCCCCCTCCGGCGTAAATTTAACTGCATTGCTTAACAGATTTAAAAGGATCTGGTTGATGCGCAGGAAATCGCCGTAGAAGTGGTTATGCCGGATATTTTGAACCCGGATATCAAGTTCAAGTCCCAAAGCCGTGGCCTGGGGTTTCATGATTGCAGATATCTGTTCGATCAGCCCCTGGACAGAGATATTCACCCGGTTCAGCGTAATTTTAGAACGTTCAATCTTACTCATGTCTAAAACATCATTAATTAAACTCAACAGATGGTTTGATGAAATCGAAATCTTTCTCAGACAGTCCTCCACGCGTGCAGAGTCATCCATATGGGCTCCGGCCAGTGCAGCCATGCCCATAATGGCATTCATCGGCGTTCGTATATCGTGGCTCATGTTGGAGAGGAAGTCACTCTTAGCCTGGTTCGCTTCCTCGGCCATCATTAAAGCCTGTTTGAGTTCCTTCTTCGCCTTGCGTTCTTCTGAAATAACGTCCGTCACATCCGCCCTGACCATACAGATTGTTTTGTGGTTTTCATCTCCCCACAGCACATTAACCTGTTTATAACGTTCCCTGTCGGACTGGCTGTAGGTAAACAGAAGATCATAACCGTCGGGAGTCTCCCGAAGACGCCTGAGCAGTGTTTTCAGACATAGCTGCTCCTGCATTGCTTCAAGGCTTTCTGCCGTAGCGTACTGGGCTACAAAACTGAAAATTGCCTCATCATAATGATTACGGTAATATGGCGTGAGGTTTTTCTGAACCGTTTCCCTTGTATGCAGTGTGAAATTCCCGGTATCCGGATCGATAAAGGCAGCGAATTCAAACGTATAAGCAATGACCCTGAGAAGACTCTGCTGTCCCCGGATAGAATCCGTGATATCGGTTCTGGACAGGCACACCCTTCCGAGCCTCAAATCGATTGCCGAGACGGTCATGTTCTTCGTGCGGATCTCGCCGTTTTCGTCCAAAATGGCGGCGGCAAAGCTATAAGTTCCCTCTTTCTCAAGGCGCTCTGCGATATTCTTGGGATCCAGACACTGTCTGTACTGTTCCCTGTCCCTGGGAACAACCCACGATTCCAGCATTTCCGCCATTCTCTCGGAATGTCTTCCCTGCTTGGGCGGAATACGGCCAGTATCTTTATTCCAGGTCAGAAGCCTGAAACGGTCATGGATCAAATCCAAATCGAGTACAAAATCGTAACCGTAAGAAGAAAGATGATGCAGAGCCCGCTCGGCTATCAACTGTTCCGTCGTATCGCTGATCGTCATAATACCTGTCACATCACCGCTGTCGGGTGTAAGCACCATATTTCCCTTCATCCTGACATAACGGCCGATGCTCTCTCCCGGCAGCTCAACAAAACAGGTAATCCGGCGTTCCATATCGCCGCCTGCAAAGGCATCCAGGGATGATTTCTGTGTATAGGCATTTAAAAATGCGGTTCTCTCCTGCGGAGATTTAATGCATTCCGACCAGGCTGTCAAAAAGCAGTCCAGGCCGCCTCCCGACATAAACGGGAAATTAGAACCGGTAAAATCATTGACCGACAGAAGCTCTCCACTGGTGAGATTGCAGTGGCAGATCAGCAGTGTATCAGGTCCCTGATTCTGGAAATGCTGCTGGAGCATCTCATCGTACTGCTGCCGGATATGCTTCTGTTCTTCCCTCTCCCCCGTGATATCCCGGTAGGCTGCATAGACCTGGCGCTCCCCTACCTCATTCCGGATTATAGAGAACGTGGTCTTGACCCACAGATAACCGCCGCTGCCGTTCCTGATCCGGTAGCTGATATCACAATGTCTGCTGCTGCCGGCAATGTAGGCATCCAATTGGTTCCGAAGTGATTCGCGGTCATCCGGGTGCACGCCCTCCACGGCATTATCACGGTAAATCTTCCACACCTCTTCCATTGACATTCCGGACATCGCAGCAAATCCCTCAGAAAAGAATTCCGGAATAATATCCCCGTTTTCCTCAAAGTGCAGCACGGCAATGCCGCTGGGCAGATTCTTGACTACCGTCTCGAAATACTGTTCCAGCCTTTCTTTTTCCCTGCGGATCTTTACCTCCTCCGTCACGTCACGGACATATTTTACATAGGCCGGTATCCCATTCCAGTTTGTCTCCCTGAAACGTGTGGTAAAGGAGCGGTTGTCCTCCGGGATCACGAATTCGTGTTCCTGAAAATCGGGGGCACGGCTTTTCAGCGAACAGTATTCGCAGGGAGCTGTTTTTCCGCGCAGCGCTTCAAAACATTTTTGTCCCGGATAATTCTGCCCGCCGCTGAAGAGGTCTTTTGACTCGTTGACATAGAGCAGATCATAATTTTCCCGCCCAATCACATAAATCCCGTCTATTGATTCATTAACTATGCTCTGGAACAGTCTGGCTTCCTCGCTCATTCCGGTCAAAACTGCATAGAATACGGGCGCACCCGATACGTTCTCCATACAGCGGCCGCTGAGATGAATCCAAATCAGTTCCCCATTCTTATGATACGTCCGGTAGGAAACGTCGAGCACATTCCTGCTCTCGACAGCGGCCATGGAAGCGGCAACGACGCGGTCACGGTCTCCCTGATAGATGATATTCAGGGCATTGTCCCCGATCATGGCTTCAAGCTCCTCACGCGTATGGCCCGAGAGCGCTAACACTCCGTCCGAGACAAAATCGGGGATAAAGCGTTTATTTTCCACCCGGTATCTGGCAATTCCTCCCGGAACCGCGTTGATGATATTCTGCATCCGTTCATTGGCCTTGGTCAGCTTCTTTTCCAGAAGAATTCGGTCGCTCACATCCGTATATACGCCATATAAAAGTTTTGTACCGTCCTCCTGCGGTTTAACGGCCCCGTCCAGGCGCAGAAAGCGGTACTCCCGTTCTGCATCGTTCCAAAGGCGGTAAATATGCTGAAAAAAACCGTTGTTCCGAATCGCTTCACTAATCTTTTCCTTCAGAGCCGCCACATCTTCCGGATGAACCCCTAAAAAGTCGGTCGTCTGTTCAACAGAATCAATATGCTCTTTTGAATACCCCATAATCCCATAAAAGGCCGGGTTATGAAACAGCGGTTTAATATTCAAACCATCGAAGCGGTAGACGCAGAGACCGCACGGAAGGCTTTTGAATGTCTCCTGCAATTCTCTTTTAAGCGCACCGGCATGTTCTTCCTCTCTCTTCTGTTCCGTTACGTCCTGTATATATTCAATATGGGCGTCGTCCTCCCCCCAGCCGATAATCTTGCCTCTGAGCTGATAGATGCGGCCGCTCCCGGAATGACGGAATTCACGTACCAGAAACTCATCCCTTCCCATCTTCTCCGTATGGCAGAATGGACACGCCGAACTGAAGCCCGCCACATTATAGCAGCAGGCATCGTCAGCATTGATATCCATATGGGTTAAAAAAGTTTCCCTTGCCAGGCGGTTTGCATAGAGCAGCCTGTGGTTTTCTATTCCGCTTACAAACACAGCCACAGGAGCATTGTCCAGCACGGCTATCATCTGGCCGGCAGAAGGCGTGTCGATGGAATGATCCTGAATCATGGTTAATCCTCTCTTTTCAAAATTATGTAAATCCCAGTGAGCTGTTCTGTCTGCTTCAGGCAATTCCTCTAACCATCACATCCCAGGCCCGACAGCAAGCGGACCAATGCCTGCTCCTTTGGCGAAATTATGGGAAACGCTTGGTTCCGCGGGAATTCTGCTTTCCGCCTCAGTACACTCCTCATTTCCTGTATCAAGCAGTTTTTCAAAGTCTTCTATCGGCATCGGCTTATAATAAACAAATCCCTGGATCAGGTCGCAGCCCGTTGTTTTTAAAAACTCCACCTGTTCCTCCCGTTCTACTCCCTCCGCAACGGTGCAGATATTCAGTTCACGGATCATATTAATGACACTCTTTACAATTGTGTGTTCCCGCTCCACATTCACGCTGATCCTGAAAAACATCCCGTCCATCTTCAGCACGTCGATTGACAGATCCTTTAATAATCCCAGGGAAGAGTAGCCGGAGCCAAAATCATCCAGGGAGCAGAGAAAACCGTTTCGATGCAGTTCCGTTACCATCTCCATCAGATATTCTTCATGTTCAAAAACAACGGACTCCGTCAGTTCAATTTCAATCAGTCCGTCGGGAATTCCGTACCTGTTTTTAATTTCGGCGTAGGCACTGATAAAATCCGAGTTATAGAACTGGATCTTAGATACGTTGACCGAGATCGGCATCACTTTCGCCCCACAGTCCAGCCGTTTTCTCAGCCAGCGGCATACCCTCTCAAAAACATAGCGGTCCACTTTTCCGATAAAAAGGTTCTTCTCCAGCACGGGAATGAAGAGCCCCGGCGAAAGAAGCCCGTGTCCCGGGACATTCCATCTCACCAGCGCTTCCGCTCCTTCTATCTCACCGCCCTGTACCCCCACCTTAGGCTGAAGGTAGACTACGAATTCCTCGTCGTCCAATCCCTTCTGCATGCGGGCCCTGATACCGGTTTCCTCAATTAATTTCTGATGAATTTTTTCATCGTAGAATCCATATTTTACTCCCGGTGTATTCTTAACGGTCTTCTGGGCAAAGTTAGCGCTATTCACCATAACGGAAGCGTCGGCCGCCCCTGGTAAATCCTCCCTGCAGCATATGCCGCAGGCTACCGTCATCAGATGATGGTTGGATGCCGCCACGGAGTCTAAAAACTTCTCATCTATGTCTTTCTGGGCTTTTAAAACATCTTCCTTTTTCTCATAATGCCGCAGAATAACAAAATGATCCGCCATCACACGGCCCAATGCCTCGTTCTCCCCCAAACTGGCCATCAAAAGATGGGCATAGTCCTTAAGGAACAGATCTCCGTACTCATAGCCAAAGACATCATTTATGTATCGGAAATTTTCGAAATCCACATATAATACGGCAAATTTACCATCTTTTCCCCGGTTTATAATCCGGTTTACATCCGAATAGAATTTTTCCGTATTTAATGCGCCGGTCAGTTCATCCCTTCCGGCAATATCCTGAAGCTCCCTGTTCGTATGCTTCAGCTCCAGCAGACGTTTAATATAATAGTAGCTCGCGACGGCGGTTGCAATGCCGCAGACGGCAGCCGCAACGACAATCAGTTTGGTAATACGGTCCGCGGACTGCCTTGAAAATTCCTCGATCGAGAAAACAGTCTGGTTGGCAATCTCAAACAGCCTTTCACTGGACTCCAGAAGCGCTCCATCCGGCTTCCCTTCCCTCACACCTGCAATGTCTTCCTTCACGGCCCTCCACTGTTCTTCCAGAACCACCAAATCATCCATATAATCCTCAGATTGGGCGGCAACAAGTCCAAACTGGCCTTCTCCCGTAAACAATTCGTTCAGAATACTGTCTATGTACCCAATCAGCTCATCCGCCGGCTGTCCATTCATCTCCAGTTTTACGGCGCGTTGCGACGCACCTCTTACAATCCCTACATAATTGATCAACTTCGCATATTCCCGTAGGTTTGATATCTTCATGACAGATATTAAGCTTACGGCAACCAGTATCCCACACAAGACGGGAAAAAGCATTTTGGCATGTTTTTTCATCTGTATCCCCCTTTGGTACCTTGTGTCCAGTCTCCACCATATTAGAAGCATATCGCTGCACTTCCTTATTTTGGTAATATTCCCATCATATCGGTTTATGTTGGGCTTGAGTTTTAGACATTATTACTATTATAACAGTTTTTGGACAAAAAAACAGACATTTCACCTAAATAGAAGAAAAATAGAAGAAAAAGTCATTTTAAAAATTTTATCTCAATCTGAACTCTGCCGCAAGATCTTTTATCATTTGAGCCTGCCC
>CATWBR010000086.1 GCA_958349075.1 uncultured Clostridium sp. | reverse complement strand
CCGATTCTGGTAGTTACACAGACGGTTCCCATGATTGTACTGGCTCCGATTCTTATTATTTATATGGGCTTTGGCGTGGCGCCGAAGATCCTGACCGTCGTACTGATGTGTTTCTTTCCCATTGCGGTCAGTTTCTCCGACGGGCTGGCCCAGGTGGATGAGGAATATGTCCACCTCACCCGCTCTTACGGCGCAGGAAGATGGGAGACTTACCGCCTTGTGAAGATACCGGCCTCCATTCCGTCCCTGCTCTCCGGCCTGAAGGTCGCGGCCACTTACAGCATCAGCGGCGCCGTTGTCGGTGAATGGATTGGCTCCCAGAAGGGCCTCGGCTATTATCTTTTGAGAGTGAAAAACAGCTATATGCTCGACAAGGTATTTGCCTGCGTCCTGGTAATCATCTTTTTGAGCCTGTGCATGAACGGGCTGATCCGCCTTTACCAGTTCGCCGCCCTTCCCTATTTGAAGTCAAAAAGCAGTTAATGTCATGTTTTATATAAAAAATCACACCAAAAGGAGAAAAATTATGAAAAAGAAATCACTTGCAATCCTGTTAACCGCTGCCCTGGCAGCCGGTACGCTGGCAGGCTGTTCCCAGTCCTCCGGCACGGCGGAACCGTCTTCCAGTCCGGCTGCAGAAGAAACCGGCACTCCTTCCTCCGACACGGAGAAGACAGAGGAACCTTCCGGCGAAACTGCCGCTAAATCCGGGGAGCTTCAGGATGTAACCGTTATTCTCGACTATGTGGCCAACACAAACCACACCGGCATGTATGTTGCCCTGGACCAGGGATATTATGAGGAAGAGGGACTGAATGTCAATATCATTGAGCCGACCGAGGGAGCTACCGCCACGCTTATTGCCGTTGGTAAGGGCGATTTCGGAATCAGCTATCAGGAGGATGTCACCATAGCCCTCACCGCTTCCGATCCTCTTCCAATCAAGGCCATTGCAACCATTATCCAGCACAACACCTCCGGCTTTGCAACTTATGAGGGAAAAGGCATCAAGTCCCCAAAGGATTTTGAGGGCAAAACTTATGCAGGCTGGGGAGGCCCGGGTGAGGAGGCCGTATTGAATGCCGTTATGACAAAGGACGGAGCCGACTTTTCCAAGCTCAACATGGTCATCTCCGACGGTTCCGGGTTTGAGGCACTGAAGGATAAAGCCGACGTCATGTGGTTCTTTGAGGCCTGGGACAATGTGAAATGCCAGTTAAATGATTTCCCAATCGAATATATGCCGGTCCGTGAACTGGACGAACGTCTGGACTACTATACCCCTGTCATTATTGCTTCCAACGACACATTAAAGAACAAACCCGACACGGTGAAAAAATTCCTGGCCGCCACGGAAAAAGGCTACGAATATGCGGTCAAGAATTCAAAGGAAAGCGCCGCCATCCTCCAGAAATACGCTCCCGACTACCCTCTTGAAATGCTGGAAGTATCCCAGGCATATCTTGCCGATAAATATTCGGAGGATGCCGACCGGTGGGGCGTAATGAAGGACGAAGTCTGGGACAGATACACGGACTTCATGGTTGAATACGGCGTAATTGACAAAGCCATCCCGGCTTCCGACTGCTATACCAATGAATTTCTTCCCGAATAAGATGACAGAAAGGACAGGCGTACTATGAAACTGGACGTATCCGGCTTATCTTTTTCCTATGAAAATAAAACACTGTTCGAGGCCCTGGATTTTTCCATCAGAGAAGGGGAATTTGTAAGTCTTCTTGGGCCATCCGGCTGCGGAAAGTCGACGATTCTTAAACTCCTGACCGGAGTCATCAAGGCGGAGACGGGCCAGATTCATGTCGACGGCCAGGCCGTAAACGGGCTCTCGGAGCATTTTGCCTATATGCCGCAGAACGATCTTTTGTTCCCCTGGAAAACAATCCTGGAAAACGTCTGCCTTTACGGACAGATTCATGGTTCTTTAAATGAGATGAAGCGGGAAGCCGCCAAAAACTTCCCTGCCTTCGGCCTGGACGGGTATGAAAATAAATATCCGTCCGCCCTTTCCGGGGGCATGAGGCAGCGCGCCGCCTTTCTGCGCACCGCGCTGTGCACCGCGGATATCCTGCTGCTTGACGAACCCTTCGGAGCCCTCGATGTCATCACAAGGGGTGATATGCAGGACTGGCTGATTGGGATGAGAGCCAGGTTAAACCGGACGGTGCTCCTGGTCACACACGATATGGATGAGGCGCTCTATCTTTCCGACCGGATTCTGATTCTCAACCAGACACCGGCCCATATCACCTGTGAAATTACTATCCCGGACAGGGAAAGAAACAGGGAATGGCTCTACCGTCAGGGAAATCTGAGACAGAAAATCCACTCGGAGATCATGTCTGGCCGGATTTGAACTTTTACGAAACCGGTGATTACAGCCAAAAAAAAATCAGAAAAACAGGAGGTATCAGGATGAAGGAGAATGATTTAAGATTTTTATGCGATGCCCATGCCCATATCGGCTCTCATGAGGAGCTTAAAGAACGCAGGGAAGGAAAAATCCCTTCTCTCCTGTGCGCCTCAAATCCAATGGAGGCGCACAAACTGGCCGCACTTTGTTCCGAACCGGGTAACAACAGCTTTCTCATTCCAACCTTTGGCCTGCACCCATGGTATGCGGACCGCTTCACGGTAACCGATATGGAGCCTTTTTTTTCCAGGTGTTTTGTGATCGGTGAGATTGGGATGGACAGCGTCTGGTGCGATGTTCCCCTGGACATTCAGGAAAAGGCCTTCACCAGACAGCTCGCCATGGCAAGCGACATGAAAAAGCCTGTGATCCTTCACACGAAGGGACAGGAACAGAGAATCGCCTCCCTGATTTCCGAATTTCCCAATACCTATCTGGTACACTGGTACTCTTCCCCTGTATTTCCAAAACTGTATCTGGAACTTGACTGCTATTTTTCCATCGGTCCCGACGTCTGGTGGAATCCCGATGTAAGGAAACTGGCGTCCTGCCTTCCGGACGACCGGATCCTCATCGAAACCGATGGGCTGGGAGCCGTTACATGGGCCTTTGATGAGTCTCCCGGAAAGCTCCGTACTCCCGCCGCTAAAGCAGCTTCATCCTCGATCCGCTCATCCCTCTCCTACACGCTTGAACAGACGGCAGAAATCCGGCGCCTCCCTTTGGAAGAAGCCGGATCTCAGATTGTCCGAAATTTTCACAGATGTTTTAAACTATAAACACGCTCTAAAGCGGCGGCCGCCCTGTCCCGTTTCCGTTACGCTCCTTTTCGGGACTCAGCTTTCGGGATTATCACAAATCCCAATAAAGAGCCACTCGCCGTTTTTCTTAATTCCATACAGGAAAGGACGGTCCAGGATCATCTCCGCCCTGCCGACCGGAAGCGCGGCCCCGGAGTAGGCTATATCCGTAAATGCAGATGCCTCAACGCCCTTCTCATCAATCCCGATATGCCCGTTCTGGGTGATGGAGGAGATAAAAATGTCTTTCTGTTCCGTCATTCCGGAAAAATCCCCGTCCTCAAAAATCCTGGTAATTCCCAGTTTCATCATCATCTCTTTTATATCGCTCCGGCTGTCTGAAGTGAATTTGGGGACCTTAAAAACCACCTCCCCCATATGAGCCTCTCCGCCTTCCAGCGCTTCCCTCAACCGCTCCGGCGATTCAAGAAAACGATCGACTGAAATGCCCTCATCGGGAAGAACAAAGACCATGGAACCACTCTCTTTAAGCCCCAGGGAGGAGCTTACATATCCTTCCCCCGTGCTGTAACCGTGGGAACCAAAGGTGGCATTCATATAGTCAGTCTCCACCGTGGTTTTATCCGCCAGGTGAAAATCCCCCTTCTTTGTCCCCGACTCGGAAAACCGGTCAATCCATTCATCATAAAAGTAAATCGTATTCATCAGGTGCATTAACTGCTGTGGACTTGTTTTAATCTCCGGCGCTATTGTACCTTTCGTATTCTCCTGTACCCATTTTCCCATCTCCTCACCGGTTTTTTCATCCGAGAAATCCACATTGTAAATGGAGGCGTAAAACTGCGTTGCAGCCGTTTTCTGAAACGTTTCCTTCAGCTTCAGATCGCGCCCCACCCACAGGGACGTTGCTATACGGAGCTGGCCGATGGAATTGTCACAGTATAAAGTCCGGTAGAGTTTCCCCGCATTTTCTTCGGCGTTCTTTCTGTCTTTCGTACCCAGAAAGCGGTACAGTTCCTCCGCCGTCTCTCCCTCTGTCCCGGAAGCCGCCAGAGCCAGGGCATAATAAAGGCTGGTCGGGGAATAGACCAGATTTTCCTCCCTGGCCGACAGAAGTTCCCTGGCCGTTGTAAATACAAAATCTGCCTGTTCCTCAATGAAAGACGGATCCACTTCGTTATTGTCCATATACTCCCTCCATTTTTCCCAGTCCCGGTCCCGGTCTATTCCTTCCGGATAGGACGGGTTTACCGCCAAATCATCCTGGTTTGTCTGCACGTTTTTGCCACAGCCTAAAAGGATGCCTCCGGCCATCCAAATAAGCGCCAGGCCGCAGAGCGCTGCTGTTTTTTTCTGCTTCCATCCTTCTGTTTTCATAAGTTTCCTCCTCTTTTTCAGCCTCCCGTTCCGGCGCCGATACAGCAGGGGAAATGGTGCCATCTCACTTCTTACTTTTCTTCCTTTTTAATACGCGGCCAGATCTTTTTCCTCCTGGACTACGATAATCTTCGTGTTCTGATCCACGTTCCGTACCAGCTCTTTCATATATTCCTCCGGTATGCTGATACAGCCGGAGGTTCCCGTGTTATTGGCAACCTTCGGACAGTGCAGAAAGATGGCGGACCCCTTTCCAGGCACATAACCGTCGTTGTAATTCAGGACCAGGGCATAGTTGTAATGCGGCGCCTGTCGTATCAGGTTCTCGGAGGAAGTCCAGTCCTTCTGGACCTCAAATTCATTGACAAGGCGGTTGTAATACCGGCTGTTTCCGTCATCCACGAAATGATCTCCGTTTACCACCTTATGATAGGGCAGAATACTTCCGGGGTTATCTTTCATTCCGAAAGCCATGGTAAAGGAGTAAACGCCTGCCGGTGTTTTCTTGTCCCCCTCTTTTTTATCTGCCGAAATGCCGTTCATTCCGCTCACCGCCGGAACGGAAAATACGGTTGTGAGAACTCCATCCTGGTTCTTTTTATACCAGGTCAGGGTTCCCAGCGCGGGATCGGCCGGATTTCCCACCGCCACAATAAGCTGGGAGGCCTCCCTGGCCGCTTTTAACGTGTTGACGTCTCCGTTATATTGGACGGCGGCCTCTCCATTTTCGATGTTTCCGGACTGTTCCGGGAGGAGGCCGGCTTTCTTCTGCTCACTCTCCCAGGCCGGTCCGTACGCCTGGCCGCTGTTCTCTGCGGCGAATGCGGTCCGGGAACCTGCAGCCGCAAGAATCATCCCGGCAAGTCCCGCCACGCAGATTGTTTTATACAATTTATATGTTCCTCTGTACCTCTTTCTCATCAGGGCAAATTCCTTTCTGTCCATGCTCAGCCGTTCTTTCTCTTACCGTGTTATCAGTTTTACGCTATGGCATTTGCCATATTTATCCATTACTGCAGTTTGCCGCGTCGATTGCAATAACTAACATCAGGCCCAGAAGTTCATCCTCCGGATCGTCGTATTGCAGCACATAGGTGTCACCCCAGTGCAGAAATTCCTTTTCAATGTGCATGATGGCCGAACACTCATTATAAATGCCGTAATCCCATCCCAGGAAATCTCCTTCCACCCGCCATCCGTTAAAATCGACCTCATATTTGGGCCTGAACAGCGTAAAACGCTTTTCAACCTGTCCCATAATCTGTCCTCGGATCTCGATTTCAAATCTCGGCATCAGCGTTAAAAAGGCCTCCCTGACCGCACCGAGTTCTTCCCCCGTCCGGCTGTCATAGACGTGGATCTGATGGGTCAGCGACAGGAATTCGGCTTTCACAAAATACCTGGGACTCTCATCCTCACCGTATACATCATAAGTATCGCTCCATGAAAACACTCTCTGTTTAATTAATAATCTGGGCATCAAGTCCTCCCTCTTGTGTTGTCTTTTGTGTCTATCTCTTCTGTTCCGCCTTCTGCTTTTCTATCTGTGCGGAGAGCAGCTTGTCCAGATAAATGGATTTAAACTGCTTGCTTGCCAGAGCCTGCTTTACGGGCGGCAGTTTCAGGATGGTCCCGAAAACCGCGGCCATGGCCCTGTGGTTGGCAAATGCCTCATTGTCAAATATCAGGTTCTGCAAAGTTCCCTTCTCAATTGCCTGCAGCACAAAACGGTGCGTGCTGTTGACCGGCGTGATAATCTGTACAGGCCGTTTCTCAAGTTGGATGGCTCCCACCGGGCAGTTTCTCACGCAGACGCCGCAGCCGAGACAGACATCCCTGTCCACAACCGCCTTCTTCCTGCCCGTCTTCCCGCCTGTCTCCGGAGATAACTCATCCTCCATCCGAATCGCCAGCACCGGACAGACTTTGGCGCATTTTCCGCAGCCGATACAGGTCTTCCCATCGATTGCCGGAATATAATTCGTCGTCGCCACCGGCTGCATCGGGGCAAACCGCCTGGCGGCCTGGAGAGCCTCACAGCAGCATCCGCAGCAGTTGCAGACAAATGCCGGATATTCCCTCACGTTTTCCCCAATCTGCACCAGATTGGCGTCATAGGAACGTTCCAGGGCATCCATGGCCTCTTCTTTGGAAATCAGCCTGGCATGTCCCCCATGCTCCGCCAGGGAACGCGCCACATTGCCGAAGGTTAAACAGACATCGAGCGGAGCGTCTATCTCACAGGGATGACCTGTATGAGCCGCTTTGTGGCGGCAGTAGCAGAGTCCCAGACCGATATAATCCGCTTCCTCCACAATATGTCTGGCCCTCTCATAGTCCAGAATATGGCTCATGTTCTCATTGCCGAGCACCGGTTCCTGGACAAACACCCGGCCCAGTTTAGTCTCCGTCGCATAGAAAAGATCCTTTACAAAGTCTTCCTCCACATTCATGTACTGATAGTAAAGCTCACTCAGGTATTTCTGATCAATATCCCCCCTGGTGCGCATCAGGGCAAACTCGAAAAATCCGGCCATTGGCGGCGGAATCACAAACTTTCTGACCCCATTATGCCAGGAATCTACCAGAAGCGCCTTTTCACAGAGATGGTCGAGAACCTTCTCCGCCTTTGCCTCTGAAGTATTCCAGATATGAGCCGCCCTCTTTAGTGTAAAGGGCCTTACGGGAAGCATGGCCATAACCCTGGCTTCCTTCTCCGTAAAAAGCACCTGTAAAATTTTATAAAGCGTATCCGATGCCGGCGCGCCCTGGGTGAACCAGTTGATGCGTTCTTCCAGGCTCTTGTGGGCATCCTTTGATGTAATGTGTCCCATTTCTGTCAGTCCTTTCCTGATAAGTCATATTTTATATCATAACACAAAAAATATCCGTTTTCCATTTACGATTTTCTTGCAATAAAAATCCGGCGGCTGTTTACCGCCATACAATCCAACAAAAACCTGCGCCCCGGCATTCGCAGGGACACAGGTTTTTGTTGGAATTCCTTTTCATCAGCAGGAGAATCCTCCGTTGTGCGACTCTTTTGCCACATACAGAGCCGCATCCGCCGCCTTTGCAACCACCGAGTATTTATCACCGGGGTTGACGACCGAAGCGCCGGCTGACAGGGTAATAGACGGCATATTTCTTCTTTTAGCCTCGGCAGCCAATGTTTCATTGATATCCTTCATGATCTTTTCCGCAACGGAATAATCCGAAGTGTGGGCGACAAAGATGGCGAATTCATCGCCGTGGAGTCTGGACGCAAGGTCAATTGTCCTGATACGGCCGATGATCATCTGTGCAGTCAGTTTAATCACTTCATCTCCCACGCTGTGCCCGTAATTATCATTGATCTGTTTAAAATGATCCCCGTCTATCATAATCAGGATGCCGCTCTGTCCTGTTGTCTCCAGAACTTCATTCATCTCTTTGCGGAAGGATCTGAGATTCATCATTCCGGTCAGGTCATCGACCGCCGCTGCCTTCTGGGCGGCGCTCAGGGCAATCTCAAGACGCCTCTGCGTCTGTCCAAGTTCAACATAAGCAGACTTCAGCTCCCGGTTTTTCTGGTCTACGCTGACACGGCTCAGGACGTAGATAAGCAGCAGTTCCGTGACGAGAATCGGGATCAGCCAGACGTCCATCGTCGCGGTAAGTATGGAGGCGGCCGGAACAAAGACCAGGAAATCAAATCCGTTTCCCTTCATCAGGCAGCCGTAATATTTCTTTCCGTCCATCTTAAAGGGTACCGTTTTCCCGCTGCCTTGGCTGACCGCCTGCAAGCCGCCCTCAAACTGGCTGCGGAATCCGTAAAAAGCGGCTGCGGAATCTGCAGTCTCTCTCAGCTTGACCGCTTCCTCCGAATCCTGATCGGCAATCCCGGCAAGTTCATTCTTCGCCGTCTCCACCGCCGAGGCCGCCTCATCAAGGGTTGAATATAAATCTCCCCCCAGATACTCTTCTTTGGTGCTTCCGATTACGGTGCCGCTGTCGTCGCACACCATCATCTGGCCATTTTTGTACTGCTCAATGGAAGTAACCAGGCTCTGGATATCGGCCATCTTGATATCATAGGCAAATACCGTCTCACCATCCGGCTGGAGCTGGGAAATGGTCGTCAATATGTAGTGGTTTGCATAGCTCATATAGGGCGGAGTAAAAACGATTCCTCCCATCCCGGCCTCCGCATCCCTATACCAGGGACGTTCCGTTGCCACATAACCGCTCTCCTCGTAGACGGAATACGGCGTATCCCAGCTATAAAGGTACCGGCCCTGATAATACATATACAGGCCGACGTACGTCTCCCCCTCGATATCAAGAAGCTTCATGTAGATATTTTTCAGATAATCCCATATGATATCGGGATCCGGATTGTTTTCAATTTCACGGGACATCATCTGCACAAACAGCCTGAAAGAGCGCTCATAATCGTTCATGACATCTTCAAAACCAACCTTTGCACTCATCGCGTGATCCATCAGGCTTTTATTGATCGTATTTCGTTCCACTCTGCCGACTGCCAGTACAACCACTATGTTCACAACCATAATAATAACTGCAAAAAAAAACCTTTTGCGTTTTCCCCTTCGTTTTGACGCCTCCATAAGCTCTTCCCCCGGAATACTCATTTTTTCTGCCTCATTTACTTATTTTGTTTATATTTTACCATAGTTTTGAAAAAAAGTCTGCTTTTATACAAAATTCGCAGGCAATGTTTTTACTGCATTGCCTGCGCGGTTTGATTGATTTGCAATGAAAAACCCATGGGCATACGGTTCATTCTTTTATCACAATCGAATCCTTAATTCATTACACTTATTTCATAACGATGTTGACAATTCGGCCAGGTACATAAATTTCTTTCACTACATTTCCGGTCAGTTTGTCTTTTAGCGCCTCTTTGCCGGCTGCAATCGCATCTTCTTTGGATACGTCGGCCGGAAGTGTTACGACGGCCCTTGTCTTGCCGTTGATCTGGACGGCAATCTCTTTCTCATCGTCTTTCATCAGCTCCGGATCGCATTCCGGCCATGTCTCGTGGAATACGCTGTCCGTACCGCCCAGCACCTGCCACAGTTCTTCACCGAGGTGAGGCGCAAACGGGGCCAGAAGGATTACAAATGTCCTGAGGGTGTCTTTATCAATTCCGCCCTCTTTCTTAGCCAGATCGATGAGCTTGTTGTTGTACTCCATGAATCCCGAGATTACGGTGTTCAGGCTGAACTGCTCAAATCTCTGCTCAATGTCAAACACCAGCTTATGACGGAGTTTCGTCATTTCCTTCGTTGCTTTAATGTCCTTGTCCTTATTTTCCATTACAAGGTTGTGGAAACGGTTCAGGAAACGCGATACACCTTCAATTCCCCTGTCGTCCCACTCGGCATCCAGCTCGGGCGGTCCTACGAATAATTCATAGAGACGCAGCGAGTCACAGCCGTAGTCACGCACCAGATCGTCGGGTGATACCACATTACCCTTGGATTTACTCATCTTGATACCGTTCTTGCCGGTGATCATACCCTGGTTAAACAGCTTCTTAAACGGTTCATCAAAGTCGATGGCGCCAATGTCGCAGAGGAACTTCGTATAGAAACGGGAGTAGAGCAGATGAAGGACCGCATGCTCTACACCGCCGATATACATATCTACCGGCAGATATTTGTCTGCTTTTTCCCTGGAAACCAATTCGTCATTATTTTTGCTGTCCACATAGCGGAGGAAATACCAGGAGGAACCTGCCCACTGAGGCATGGTATTCGTTTCTCTCTTTGCAGGCGCGCCACAGCAGGGGCATGTGGTGTTAACCCACTCGTCAATCCCTGCAAGAGGTGATTCACCGGTTCCTGTCGGCTGGTAGCTCTCCACCTTCGGAAGCTCTAGCGGAAGCTGATCCTCCGGTACCGGTACGTTGCCGCAGTTCGGGCAGTGGATGATCGGGATTGGCTCTCCCCAGTAACGCTGGCGGGAGAATACCCAGTCACGCAGTTTATAATTGACCGTCTTTTTGCCCAGGCCTCTCTCCTCGATCATGGCGGGAGCTTCCTGTTTGAGCACGGACGACTCCATGCCGTTCCACTCGCCGGAATTGATCATGACTCCGCTTGCCTCGGTATAGGCCTCCGTCATGTTCTCGATTTCCCGGCCGTCCTTTGCGATAACCTGGACAATCGGGATATTGAATTTTTTAGCAAACTCAAAGTCACGGTCGTCGTGGGCCGGAACACACATGATGGCTCCCGTACCGTAATCCGCCAGTACATAGTCGGACAGCCAGATAGGCGTCTTTTCTCCGTTTAACGGGTTGATTGCATAGGATCCGGTAAACACGCCTGTCTTTTCTTTATCCTGGAGACGATCCACATTGGATTTCATCGAGGCGTCGAAAATGTATTTCTCCACTTCTTCCCTTGTCTCATCCGTAGCCAGGCTCTTTGCCAGGCTGTGCTCAGGAGCAAGAACCATAAATGTCGCACCGTAAAGGGTGTCGGGCCTTGTCGTATAGACCGTAATCTTCTCGTCTCTTCCTTCCACCTTAAAGTCTACTTCGGCTCCGTAAGATTTGCCAATCCAGTCGGTCTGCATCTTCTTTACCTTCTCCGGCCAGTCAAGCTTGTCGAGATCGTTTAAGAGACGCTCTGCATATGCTGTGATTTTGAGCATCCACTGGCGCAGGTTTTTCTTTGTCACGGCGGTTCCGCAGCGTTCGCAGCAGCCGTTTACGACTTCCTCGTTGGCAAGGCCTGTCTTACAGGACGGGCACCAGTTGATCGGGAATTCCTTCTCATAGGCAAGTCCTTTTTTGAACATCTGAACGAAAATCCACTGGGTCCATTTATAAAATCCGGGATCCGTGGTGTTAACCTCCATATCCCAGTCATAGATTGCTGCAATCTCGCCGATCTGGCGTTTGATATTCTTTACATTCTCCGCAGTGGAGATAGCCGGATGGACGCCCATCTTGATGGCATAGTTCTCTGCCGGAAGGCCGAACGCATCCCAGCCCATCGGATGGATCACATATTTTCCCTTTAATAACTGATAACGGCTCCACACATCCGAGATGACATATCCCCTCCAGTGTCCCACGTGAAGGCCGCTTCCCGACGGATATGGGAACATATCAAGGCAGTAGTATTTTTCCTTCTCCCCGTCATTTACGTTGATCGGGTTCTTTTCCCAGTTTTCACGCCATTTCTTCTCAATGGCGGTATGATTGTACTGTGACATTTCATTTCCTCCTGTTTCAATTTATATGCGGCGCATCCTGCCCGGATGGCTTTTTCTATCATAGAGCACTTCCCTATGATCGAAAAAAGCCCGCATCTCTATCATCATAGAGACGCAGGGCAATATTACACGCTACGCGGTACCACTCTATTTCACACCGGTTATTGTTCCGCAGGTTTCATGATTCCGGCCGGTCCGGCCTTTGCGGTAAACGGTATGCTCTTTCACTCCATATAACGGCCGGATCCCGGCTCTGCCTACACAGGAAGTTCCACACACCGGACGGAATGTCCGTGCATCTTCCCTTCAACAGGCTGCTCCAAGGCGAGTTCAACTGAAATATTCATATCTGCCTCGCACCTGCCGGCAGCTCTCTGGTATGTCATTCAGTCTACTATTCCTTATCTTTGCATTTATGCTAAACAATAATTTAACATAATCACCGGGGGATGTCAACCCGTTTGGACGGGGTTTCTTACTATTGTTGACGCTTAGGTATGAAATAAGGATTTAATTGAGATGCGAGGACGCCTCTGTAAGACGGCGGACGGGGTAGTGGGAGGTTGGATATGAGTCTTCAGTCCCGGTGGCTGGTTATGGTGAGGGGAATCCGGAGAAAAAAATTCCTTCGGGGACACGCTCCCGCTTGTGAAGCGCA
>CATWBR010000085.1 GCA_958349075.1 uncultured Clostridium sp. | reverse complement strand
ACCTTCACTTTTAATTATTATTATGCTGGATAAAGAAGAACAATTACTGAAAAAACGTATATCGGAGCTGGCAGAACATTGTTATCAGCGCGATATACGGTCATATACCGATTTCCTGACGTTAAATGAACAGACAATTTTCCATTCCATGAAACGTACGCTTCCCCCTGTCACCTGGCTGATGAGCGGAGGCTATGAGACTGCTGAACGGAAAATTGTTTGTTTTCTTCCGTCTTATGAGGATGAAACAGCCGATTTACCTATCAGTATACTGAAAGCCGTTCCGGCCAGCCCGCGCTTTTCCCAGGACCTGACCCACAGGGATTATCTTGGCGCCATCATGAACCTTGGCATAGAGAGAAGCTGCATTGGCGATATTCTGATGAATGAAAACGGCTGTTTTATTTTCTGTATGGAAAAGATGGCCGGTTTTCTGGCCGATGAGCTTAAGATGGTACGCCACACGCCCGTCGTCTGCTGTCCCGTGTCAGAGACAGCAGAGGTGTCTCAAAGCTTTGAGACCGTAAGCGGGAGCGTAGCCTCACCGCGTCTGGACAGCGTAGTGGCCCTTGTGTTTAAAACATCGCGTTCTAAGGCTCTGCCGTATATCGAGGGCGAAAAAGTTTTCATAGACGGCCGCCTGTGTATTTCACCCGGACAGCAGTTAAAGGGCGGGGAAATCGTATCGGTGCGCGGCCTTGGGAAATTCCTCTATACCGGCGCTTTAAATGAGACGAAAAAGGGGCGCCTGTTTGTAAGCGCAGAAAAATACAGATAAGGAGTAAGCTTTTATGAGTGATAACATGATACGAGAGAGAAATACCGATCGCCTGACCGTGCATCTCAATGATGAACCGGTCTATGATATCGTGATGACGGAAGATTTTACCGGCCTTCCTGAGGAGGTTATGAAACTTGACGTTGCTTCCAGAAAGCTCTGCATTGTCACCGACTCTACAGTGTCGGAGCTCTATCTGGAGGAAGTGAGGGAGCTTCTTATGCCCTGCTGCCGTCTTGTGACTTCCTATGTTTTTCCTGCCGGAGAGGCCCATAAGAACCTGAACACCGTGCAGAAACTGTATGAGAAGCTGATTCAGGAGCGCTTTGACAGAAGTGATATGCTGGTAGCGCTCGGAGGAGGCGTTGTAGGCGATCTCTGCGGCTTTGCGGCGGCTACCTATCTGCGCGGTATCTCCTTTATCCAGATTCCGACCACCCTGCTTTCCCAGGTGGACAGCAGCATCGGCGGAAAAACCGGCGTAGACTTCGACGCATACAAGAACATGGTCGGCGCATTCCATATGCCCCGGCTGGTATATACCAATATCAGGACGCTGCTCAGCCTGCCGGACTGCCAGTTTGCCGCCGGCATGGGCGAGGTAATTAAACACGGGCTTATAAGGGACCGGGCTTATTACGGCTGGCTCCTTGAACATGCAGCGGAAATCAGGGCAAAAGAGCTATCTGCCCTGAGACAGACGGTTGCGGGGAGCAACCTGATTAAAAGGGAAGTCGTGGAGACCGATCCCACGGAAAAAGGGGACCGGATGCTCTTGAATTTCGGCCACACCCTGGGCCATGCGGTCGAAAAACTCAAAAACTTCGAACTCCTCCACGGCGAGTGTGTGGCTCTCGGTTCTCTTGCGGCCATGCATTTATCGGAAATCCGGGGAATGATTGCAAAAGAGGATACAGACCGTTTCAGGGAGGCGCTTATGACATTCGGGATCCCGGACCACGTCTCCGGCCTCACGGCTTCCTCCGTTATCGAAGCGTCTAAAAACGATAAAAAGATGGAGTCCGGCGTCATTAAGTTCATCCTTTTAAAAAGCGTGGGCTGCGCCTATGTGGACCGGACCGTGACCGACGGTGAGATGGAGCAGGCACTTTCCTTTATCCTGACACAGGAGGAGAGCCATGAATAAGAAAATGCGGCAGATCCTTTTTTTCTTTGCCGGCCTGATTGTCAGCATCGGCTTTGATCAGTGGGCCAAGTATATGGCTGTCCTGAAGCTTAAGGGAAGGCCCCCCTTTGTCATCTGGGACGGTGTCTTTGAACTCTATTATTCCGAGAACCGGGGCGCCGCCTTTGGCATGATGCAGGGAAAACAGGGATTCTTTTTCCTGATTGCCGCCGTTGTCATCGCGGTTGTGATTGTACTTTTATTCCGGATGCCGGCGGAGAAAAAATATCTGCCTTTTACAAGCTGTTTATTCCTGCTTCTATCCGGTGCAGTCGGCAACATGATCGACCGTGTCACAAACGGATATGTGGTGGACTTCCTGTATTTTAAACTGATCGATTTTCCAATTTTCAATGTGGCGGACTGCTATGTTGTAATTTCGACATGCCTTTTAATCCTTCTTTTCTTTTTTGTCTACTCCGACGACGAGCTGGAATTTCTTTCGTTCGGGAAGAAGAATAAAGAAGACTAAATAGGATAGGACTTAAAACAACCGGAAAGGGAGAGAAGATTTTGATACAGGAATATATTGTTCCGGAAGAGTTTTCCGGTGTACGCATCGACAAGTTTCTGTCCGAAAGCTGCCCCGGCCAGTCACGTTCCTTTCTCCAGAAGCTCCTCAAGTCGGAGCTTGTGAATGTGAATGGGAAGACGGTGAAAAGCAGCTACAAGGTGTCTGCCGGTGAGGCAGTCTCCTTTGAGGTGCCCGAGGCGGTGGAAGCGGAGATTACGGCGCAGGAGATGCCCCTTGACATTCTGTACGAAGATCAGGACGTCATTCTGATTAACAAACCGAAGGGCATGGTGGTGCATCCGGCTGCCGGACATTATGAGGGAACACTGGTCAACGGCCTGATGTACCATTGCCGGGATCAGCTTTCCGGAATTAACGGAGTCATGCGCCCCGGCATCGTCCATCGGATTGATATGGACACGACAGGCGTGATCATTGCATGTAAAAACGATCTGGCCCACAATTCCATTGCAGAACAGTTGAAGGTACACTCGATTACAAGGAAATATTATGCCGTTGTATTCGGCCGTCTGCCGGATGACGAAGGAACGGTGGAAGCGCCCGTCGGCCGCCATCCGACCGACAGGAAGAAGATGAGCGTCATCAGTAAAAACGGAAAGGATGCGGTCACCCACTACCGTGTGCTGGAGCGTTTTTGCGGTTATACCTATGTGGAGTGCAGGCTGGAGACGGGCCGCACTCATCAAATCAGGGTTCATATGGCGAGCATCGGACATCCGCTGCTGGGAGATCAGGTGTATGGTCCCGCCAAACAGCCGTTCCGTCTGAACGGCCAGACACTGCATGCAGGCGTCCTGGGCTTTATTCACCCGCGCTCGGGCGAATACATGGAATTTTCGGCTCCTCTGCCGGATTACTTTGAGGAACTCCTTGCAAAGCTCAGGCGTCTGACTTGAAAATTCACAATTTTACAATTTTATAATGACTTTTCAGATTTTTTGCGTTATAATAGAGTTAAGAAGCAGAATAGTTTTACAAATTGAAAGGAGTGAGGTCGATGATGGGTAATTTAGTGATTGCAATCGGTCGTGAATGTGGCAGTGCCGGACGGCTGATAGGACAGAAACTGGCAGCAGATCTCGGTGTAAAATGTTATGACAAGGAGCTTTTAACTCTCGCCGCAAAGAACAGCGGTTTATGTGAAGAACTGTTTAAGACTCACGATGAAAAACCGACGAGCAGCTTTCTTTATTCGCTTGTAATGGATACATATTCTCTGGGATACAACACTTCGGCTTATATGGATATGCCGATTAACCACAAGATTTTCCTGGCACAGTTCGACACGATCAAGAAACTGGCCGAAGAGGAATCCTGCGTAATCGTAGGCCGCTGCGCCGATTATGCCCTTGCCGAATATCCGAACATGGTCAGCGTATTTATCTGCGGCAATGAGGAAGATAAAATTCACCACCTGATGGAACGCCACAATGTGGATGAAGCAAAAGCAAAAGATATTATGATCAAGACAGACAAGCGGAGAGCCAGCTATTATAACTATTATTCCAGCAAGCGCTGGGGAAGCTGCAAGAGCTACGATATGTGCCTCAACAGCAGCAGTGTAGGCTATGACGGAGCCGTCGACATTATTAAGGAATTCGCCAAAAAGAAACAAGAATTTCTTAAGACAAAGAATTATAAGTAACTGATATAATTAGACCGGTATGCCTGTTTATTTTAGACAGGTATATTGGTCTTTTTTTAATGATCCGCCGCAGGCGGAGAACCACTCCGGCGGAATCTTATTTAACCGCAGTTTTTTTACGTATAGACGATAAACGATAGAAAAGAGCAGCCCCAATGAGAAAGTTCCATCCCCTTATCATGAGGATTTTAGTCATGACTGCATCGGGTTTTCTGCTTATCTCCATAGCAGGTACCTATACGCCTTCCTCTTCCCTGGCGCCGCCTCAGGTTATTACCCAGGCAGGTTCGCCAACGGAAAATCCGGCGCTTTATCCGGAAACGGAGTCACTGGATGTGGAGGCATGCAATCCGGATACAGGTTTTGATGAAAAATCGCTGCCGGTTCGGATTATGGATGCCATGAACCGGTTCGCAGGCCGATCGGCCGCCGCTTTTTCCGGAATAAACTCCGGCAGGGAGGAGGATTATTCCCCATCCGTATTTAAATATAATCTGATGGCTCTCTATCCGGAGGAACAGGAGCTGTCGCCCGACGATGAGACAGCCTCGGAGCGCGAGCGGGTTTTCCGTCTTCTAAAATATAACCTGAAACCGTTTTATGACTTTTTCAGAATGTCCTTTAACACACGGGCTTCCGATTCCTACGGAGGCCGCATGTATGAATATTTAAACCGGAAAGATGCCGAGTGGACCTCCGGCCTTTATAAATGGCTCCAGGCCTCTCCTGAACAGGCGGCAAAGATGCTCCGGCTGTCCCAGGCGTCCGTAACCGGTAGATACGACCCGACTAACGAGAAGCACGACCCGGCCAATGCCGCAACATGGCTGATCCCGTCCTGGAAAAATGTCAATTTTAATTTCTTCGATGGTGACGGCAAACGGATCGATCTCTATTCCAACTCACAGGAGATAGCGGCGATGGCCAGCGTATACACCTGGTACACCGGATGGAACGATGTGGATAACTTCCAGAATTATATCGATGAATTGTGGCAGTTATCCCACGGATACAGCGTGGCCGTCGGACCGGTCTATTACTGCGACGGCTGTGTCGATCCACATGAGGCCGATACAAAGGAAGGGACCGACGCAAACGGCGGCAGCGCGGAGGTTTTAAACGGAAGCGCCGGCTCACAGGAGGCCTCATCTGCGCCGTCAGAGGCTCCGCAGGGGGAACAGGCAGGAATTCCTTCCGCCGTGTCATCAGAAGGCCAAAACAGGGCCTCTGACGGCGCGCCTGGGGATGCTGCCGATATCCCGGCAGAGACGGCGGGCCAGGTTTCACCGGAGACGGTTCCGGCAGAAACTGCAGCGGCAGCTTCCACACAGCCGGCGCCTCAGGGAGCGGAGGCATCGCCTTCACAGCTATCTCCCGAAGACAGGACTGCCGCCGCAGGAGACAGCGGTTCAAACACCCTGGAGGCCTCACAGACAACGGCGCCTGAAATCCAGCTAAACAGCGAGGGGAAATTCTGTCCCGGACATGTGGATTTGACGGTTACGGCCCGCATCGTAGGCTTGTCTGAACGCAAAAACCTCTATACCGTCGATAAGAGAGGCGGCGCGGCAACCGATACATGGCCGGGATGGTCTTCCTACAACAAGGCCTATGTTAATACGTTAAACAGCCAGGACTGGTCCCTTGAATATGAGCTGTCCCCGATTGAACTGGCTCTCGGGAAACCGCTTACCTTCAGTGAGATCAACGATTACCTGAAACTGCTTCCGGCAGATATCTCCCGGGAGAGGAAAGCGGTGATTACATACGCCCTGCACTCCGTCGGGAAAATTCCTTATTACTATGGAGGCAAGGCACATGCCCCGGGCTATGAGGGCAATAATTTTGCAAATATCACCTCTCCGGACAGAAAGGGCCGAATCATATCCGGTCTCGACTGTTCCGGCTGGGTAAACTGGGTTTACTGGTCCTCCCTCGGGCAGGTTCCCACGAACCTGGGCACCAGCGGCCTGATCCATGCCGGAAGAGGCATCAGCCGTTCGGAACTTCAGCCGGGCGACATCATCGTAAGGCTGGGCGCCAATTCCCATGTCATGATGTTCCTAGCCTGGGCACCCGGCGGCCAGATGGTCTGCATACACGAAACAGGCGGCAGCGTAAGCAACGTCACGGTCAGCATCGTGGATGCCCGATGGCCGTATTACAGGGCACTGCTGGATTGACATTGATTCATCCAAAAAATCACAAAGTATTCCCATAAGACAGGGTCCGCAGAAGACCGCCGAAAATATCCGGCAGTCCTCCTGCGGACCCTGTCGTTTCCATCAAAAATATGATATACTATGAACACTTGGTGAGGTACTTTCGAACCTAGTGAGATTTATATCACTCAGAATATGGAGAAATTACTTATGGAAAAAACGGATCGTCAGATTTATGAAGAATTCGCAGACCAGCTTTGTGAATGGGCGGAGACCGGGAAAACACCCGGGGCGGGAAACCAGGATTTAAGCTACGGGCTTGCGCTGCAGAGAGCGAGACTTAACAAACACCATGTAAAGATGGAATACCGTCTTACCGGGCGCGAGGGCAGATCGGAGCAGATAAAGACCGCCGCCTTTTCGGACCTGCGCTACACGAACAAACTGGCCTGGAGGGCTTACCAGACAGAGACCGGCTATTACATAAACGGCAGGAAGTGCCTGTCCAGGAAAGAGAATGAGTTGCTGTACACCATTATCACACGCCTCAATAATGAAACGGTACAGGCGCCCTGCTGCTGTCCGAACTGCGGGGCAATCAGCGAGGTCAGCGCATTGCTGGAGGGATGTCCCTACTGCCACACCCGGTTTTTGATGTCGGATCTGTTTCCGAAAGTAACGAATTTTTATTTTCTTCCCGATTTTGCGCTGGGGGAGAATGAGGCGAAGAGCAGTGTGGCCAGATGGATGGGAATCGGGGCTGCAATCGGATTTTTAGTCAGGCTGCCCGGCCTGATTATCGATGTATTTCATGGAGAAAATCTCCTCGTAATGCTTTTTCTGGCGCTTCTTACCGCAGGCGTCTTCTCCGTGTTCGGATATTTTGCGCTGTCGCTGCGAATGGTTATAAAAGTGATGAAAGAGGGGGTAAAACAGGCTCCCAGAGCCGCCGGCCTAATCGAAGCCAGAAAGAAGCTGACCGAATTCATGAAGCGTTATGAACCGGACTTCACTTTTGAATACTTTTTCGGCAAGGTGCAGGCTCTTCTGAAGATGATCATCTTCTCGGATGATCGAAGCGGGCTTGCCGTATACGACGGCCCCCAGACGGACTGCCGGTTTGACAGCATAGTCGATGCACAGTTTGACGGTGCGGTCAGCTTAAACGGCTGCCGGGTGGATGGCAGTTACTGTCATCTGGACCTGAATGTTTATATGACGGTCATCCAATGTCAGGAAGATAAACTGGACCGGAAATCTGAGGTATTCCGTATGGGACTCTGCCGGAATATCAGCCGCCCTGCCGATTACGGTTTTTCTGTCAGGCAGGTGGGCTGTAAGAGCTGCGGCGCCAGCTTCGACGCTTCAAAGGAGCGTTTCTGTCCCTACTGTAAAAGCCAGTATGATTTGAAGGAGGACGACTGGGTCGTCACATATATTCAGAAAAGATAGTTCGGAGCAGAAGGAGATGACGCATGAATCATATTGAAGAACCGGATGTGACGCAGATAAGAATGTTCCGGCTGCATTCCCACCATTTGGACAGGGAGTACGGTAAATCGGAAATATCGGATATTGCAGGGGCATGCGGACTGCAGAATACTCCGCCGGGGGCATGGGAAACCGCCCTGTTTAATCGGGTTCCCGATTGCAGCCTTGCGGATATGGAAAAACTTTTATACAGGGATAAAACCCTGCTGCAGGCATGGAGCCTCAGGGGGGCGCCCCTTGTGTTTCCCGCCTCCGAATGGGATGTGTTTCTTACCGCGCTCACGGCAAAAGAAGATGAGCCGTGGATTTATACTCAGGGGATTGCCGCGGCGCTCGACTTTTTGCAGATGGATTTTGAGGAGCTGTTTCTGATCCTGAAGCGGGTTATTCCCGGGTTGGACGGCAAAATCATTACCAGTAAAAGTAATTTAGATCAGACTCTCGCCGGCTGGATGGCCCCATATCTGCCAGATGAAAAACGCGCACTCTGGAACCGGCCGTCCATGTACGGAGATCCGGACAGACAGACCGTCGGCGGGGCCGTAGTATCATTTTTACTTCGGCCGTGTGCTTTTGAAGGCCTCGTCGTGTTCGGGGAACGGGATGGAACCAGCCCGACATTTACCTCCTGTAAAAGCTGGCTCGGAAGAACGGGAGCTGCCGGAGAAAATGATTTCAGGGAAATTGGCCTCAGGAAAAGCGGCGCCGGGAGAGAGCCCGCCGGGAACCTGGTGCGCAAGTTTCTGCACTGCTACGGACCGGCAACGGCCAACATGTTTGCAGTATGGCTCGGCTGTTCCGGTAAGCAGGCGCGCCGCATGTGGAAAGCCGTCTCGGAGGAAATGGAAACGGTCACGGTATCCGGTAAAAAAGCATTTATTCTTTCCTCAGACAGGGAGGAATTCATTTCCCCCGCCCCTCTTCAAAGGGAGCTTCTCCTTCTAGGCGGTCATGATCCCTTCCTGGATCAGCGCGACAGAGCGATCCTGCAGCCGGACAAGACGCTGCATAACAGGATATGGAAATTCGTAACAAATCCCGGAGCCGTCGTATACCGCGGAGAAGTAATCGGGGTCTGGACAGGGAAAAAGGAACGGAACGGGCTGGCGATTAAAATCTCTTTATGGCGGGATTTTCCGGGCAGGCGGGAGCTTGCTGTCCTCGCCGAGTCGTATGCGGCCTTCCGGGGACAGGAGCTTATAAAACTGGAAATTTAAAATGTAATTGATAAACTTTGATATATCCATAAACAGCTTTAAACGTTTAGGCTGCAGCTTAAGGTTTAAGCCGGATATCGGGGAGAGGAGGACGGGATTTGATGAAACAGTGTCCCTATTGCGGATGTGAAGAATATGAGATTGAAACGGTCAATCAGGCTGAGATGAAAAAATGCAGTGCCTGCGGCGCCTTTTATGAGGATGCCGGGGCAGAATTTGAAATAAATTCCTTTGTTCCGGTCTATGAGCGTGACAGCGACGGTAAGTATCCCGGTTGTCCGAAGTGCGGATGCCGCGATATAAGGCGTCTGACAATGGATGAACTGCTGGTACGCGGAAATATTGTGGCGGCGGTGATAGCGGGGGAGCCTCACGAGCTTAATCCCCTGCTGCTCGGAAGATATGAATGCCGGAATCCTGACTGCAGACACCGCTGGAATTGAAAAAGGAGGATGTTTTATCCTCCTTCAGTGCGGTGTTTTTACCGTTTCGGCCGGTAGATTACCTCATTGACGGCATAGACCGTTACGAATGCATTTTTATCCGTTTTCAATATATAGGTCATCAGCATCGCATATTCATTTTTATCTACGATTGTGATGATTTCCCTGCGAGGCCGGCCGTCATATGCGCCGATTGCCTCATAGATTGTCGCTCCGCTGTGGAGATGGTGCAGGATGAACTCCCTGATTTCCTCCTCATGTTCGGAGATGATGCAGACTCGTTTTTTGATATTGAAGCCGAATATAAAATGATCCAGCACGATTCCATTTAGATAAGTGCCCAGTATGCTGAGAACCACGATCTTTTTATCGTAAACCAAAGCAGAGGAGAGGGCCACGCACATACCGGAAAGCGACATGGCCTTGCCCAAATCCATATGCATATATTTATTGAGGAATTTTGCCACTATATCGAGGCCGCCGGATGATGCATTGCGGTTGAACAGCATGGCCAGGCCGATGCTCACGGTAAAGATATAGCAGAGCATATCTAAAAATGCATCGTTGGTAATGGACTGGTTGTCCGGAAAAATGATTTCCAGCACGGCCAGTACAACGGGGACCAGAAAAGAGGTGTACACCGTTTTGGCGCCGAATTCCCTGCCGATAAACAGGAACCCAAGTATCAGAAGAAAGATGTTCAGGACAAAGGTGATCGCAGAAATCTTTAAAGGCACAAAGTTCCCCAGAACGATTGCCAGACCGGAGATACTGCCGACCGATACGTGACTCGGAATCAGAAAGAAAAATACAGCCGAAGACACAATGATGGTCGCAAAAGTAATCACCGCAAACTCTTTGACCGCCTCCCATTTTTTCATGATAATCCTCCAGATAGATTTATAATTTTGACATGTGTTTTTTCATATGACCATGCCCCGTATCGTATTGTAACACAACAAAACCCTTCCTGCAATTGACAGGAGAAAAGAAAAACTAATAAACAGAAAGCCGAGGAGAATGCTATGAAACTTGACACGATTAATTTACGGAAACTGCCGGAGGGCAGGATATGAACATAAAACCGGACAAATGGAAAACGGCCGTAGCTCTGGCGGCAGGGACTGCTATACTCATTCTGCTCAGCCAGATATTCCGTCTTGGCGGTTTGACGGCAATCTTCATGAAATGGCTGGAAAATGCGGTATTTCTTTGTATCCTTACGGCGGCAGTCACAGAGCCGGACCTCCGCGTTTATAAGTTCGCCGTATCCCTTGCGGCATTGTCGCTTCTGGAGGTGATTGGTGAGGAAGTTTATTATGCATTCGCCCCCTATTCCTGGGCAGTGATGCCCGGAACGGCCACCATCGTTATCTATGTGATGTTTACGGCTGCCATCTCCCTGCTCCTTTGCCGGGAAAGCTTCCGGGAGCGCAGAGACCGTGTCCGGGATTTCAGGTTGCCGGATGTGCTGGCCTGCACTCTGCTGCTGGCAGCTTCCGCCGCGGTGATGGTAAAGGCCGGAAAAAGCTATGAAGCCTATTATGAGAGCCTCTTTTCCGGCGGGGCGGCCGATTTGTTTTCAATGATGACATCGAACGCCTTGAACTGGATTAATATAGCGTATCTGGCCGTCCGCCTGGTGTCAAAAGCAGTCTGCGTCTGGGCGCTGGCCTGCGGCGTGATCGGCTTTAAAAAGCCGGAAAGGAATGTTTATCTGTAAAATGCCAGCCGACTTCTGTCATAATTATTAATTTTTCTTTTCCGGAACATCCGCGCTATATTTATACTCTTCCGTTTGTTATAATAGAAAAAGGTGGAAATTCCGCCGTGATCAGACCTGATGTATTAAGACCTGAAATAACGAACAGAAGATGAGAGGAAAAATTATGAAACGGATTGCTAAGAAGTGGACGACGGCGTTATTCTGTGCTGCCCTGTGCGGCACTCTGGCCGCCTGCGGAAACAAGAATCAGGAACAGAAGCCGGACGAATCCGGGACGGCCGCCGAACATACGGAAGCGGAGTCCCCATCACAGCAGGAACCAGGGACGGCGCAGGCCGGTGAAAACGGCAGTGAATCAAAACAGTACAGCCTGATTGAGTCCCAGACATTTGAAGTGACGCTGACACCTCTGGGGAAGGTAACTTTTGCCTCCTTTAAGCCAAGCGGCGGCGACCTTCATGAGGATGCATTGTTCAAACTGCTGGACGGTGAACGGACCGTCGCCGTACTGGACGGCATGGTCAGGGACAACCGCCGCGAAAACGAAAACTTCAATGAAGTGGAGGCCGTCTCATTTCCCGATTATAACAACGACGGTTACAGTGACATTATTATTATCTGCAATTATTCCCCTGCGCCGGCAGCAGACAATTCCAACCATTTTTCCGAGGCCAGAATCTACCGCGGAAGCGGGGACGGTTCTTTTACCCTTGAAAAGGATTTGTCTGAAACGGCCAACTCGGCCCTCGCAGAGAAAACCGTAAAATCGGTCCTCGGCTTTTTAGGGGCAGGGAAGAAAGACGAGCCGGAAGCTGCCGCCTGGCAGCAGGCCTATTTAAGCCATCTGCAGCAGGAGACGGGACAGTGGCAGGGATATAACCTGATTTACATCAACGACGATGCCATACCGGAGCTGGTGGAGATTGGCGTCAGCGAAGCCGCGGGCTGCGGGATTGTAAGTTTTGCAGACGGCGCGGTCAGCGAGACACAGCTTGACAGGCTCGGTTTTACTTATATAGAAAAGGGAAACCTCCTCTGCAATTCGGACGGGCATATGGACAGCTACTATGACCTTGTATACAGCATGGCGGACGGACGTCTGACGCAGATTGCCGCCGGTTACTACGGGGCTGAGGATAATTCCAATGTTCAGTTTGATGCGAATGGTGAACCGGTTTACCGGTATGAGTGGAACGGCGCTATAATGACCAAAGAAGAGTATTCTAAGGCGCTTAATGAAGTTTACGACACTTCCAAAGCCAAAGAGGGCTATCAGTGGGACAAGTGGCTTTCAAAAGAGGAAGTTATCCGGGCGATATCAGAATAAAAAGGAGAAACCATGATCTT
>CATWBR010000084.1 GCA_958349075.1 uncultured Clostridium sp. | reverse complement strand
ATTGACAACCAATATCCACTGTGCTACTATAAGAATAACCAGAAAACAACGGGACAAAAGTAAAATTATTAGAAAATTTGTCTACCCGGCCGGTAACAGACAGATGAAAAACAGTTAATGTAAAAAGAGCAGAAGTAACGAAGAAGGAACAGGAAATGGCGCATAATAAGGCGAAGACGCCATTATGTGCGCGGTATCGGTGAAAGGAAGGAATGAATATGAATTATTCCCATGATCTCATGCTTCGGATGGCACACAAATATCTTTCAAGAGCAGGGCTGAAGGCCGGGGAAAAGGTTCTGATTGTATGTGAGCCTCCGTCGGATATGGCTCTTGCAAACGCTTTATTTGAGGCGGCCGGACAGAAGGGAGCGGCTCCGGTTCTAACGGTTCTGCCCTACCGGGGAGTCCAGAATATTGATGTACCGTCCCATTTGGGGGAGGCAATGAAAGCGTCTGATCTTGTGATACCTTTAATTCCGTACGAGAGCGCGGACTTTTATACAAAGACCTGCCTCGATATGCTTAACGGAGGAACAAGGGTTCTTGGAACAATGAGCGCTACGACAGAGATGGTGCATGACATGGTATATGAGGCCGATTTCACACTGACCGATAATATCTGCATTGCACTGGAGGAAATCATCGGCAGGTCACAGGAGGTACATATCACATCGGAAGGCGGCACTGACATCAGGGCAAAGCTGGGCGGCAGGCCGGTGCAGACAAACCCGGGCAAGGCGGAACATCCCCACGATGAGGCATATATACCGGCCGGCGTGGTAGGGCAGGCTCCGTTAGAGGAAACATGGAACGGGCGGGTGGTTTTTGACGCGTTTGCTTATCCGGTTGGAATCTTAAGGGAACCGATTACACTGGAGATAAGAAACGGAAGGATCGAAGAATTTTCCGGAGGGGCTCAGGCAAAAGAGTTTGAGGCATGGTTTGCTGGCCGCAACGATTCCAATATTTACCGCACCTGCCATTATGGCTTTGGCATCAATCCGGCCATCCGGCAGCTAAGCGGCTTAAAGTTCTTGAATGAGAGAATGTATGGTGTATTTGACATAGGCTTTGGCACCAACGATCTTCCGTGCTTCGGAGGTGTAATACGTGCGAATGGCCACACGGACGGACTGATGACGAACGCCACCGTAAAATATGACGGGGTTGAGGTGATGAAGGACGGCGCCTTTGTTCATCCTGCGCTGGTGAAACTGTTTGAGAAAAAATAGCGGAAGGAGGATGGAGAATGGATATGAATAAGGACGGGATAAAAGCCCGGGTAAAAAGTATGGTGATTACCGGAGCTACAGGGGAAGTAGGAGCTTATGCCGCTCTTTTTGCGGCCCGCCTGGGTATTGCAGATACTATCTATGTGGTTGCCAGAAATCAGGCCAATCTTGCTACAATCAGCTATAATGCGCAGACCAGTTCTCTGATGCGGGGATATCCCTCTCTGGTAAAACCGGTAGGGATGGATCTTTCAAATGTTGAGGAGACCGCTGAGACACTCAGGCGCCTTTCACCGGATTTGCTCATCAACTGCGCAACCGGGATGTCTCTTTATCCCTATTTTCCTGCCATGAAAAAGAGACAGAAAAGAATGGCGCTGATACCGGGTTTCGCTCATACCCTGCCTAAGGATATGGTGGTTCTCTATCCTCTGATGCAGGCGGTGCATCAGGCGGTGCCCCGGTGCAGGGTGGTCAATCTATCGGCACCGGATCTGGCCGGTCCTATCCTGTACCCGAGAGGCCTGGCGCCGACTATCGGAGCGGGTACTCTTGATTCGACCAGCCAGGGAATTGCACTGAGGGTGGCGGGGGAACTGGGAGCAGCGCCGAATGAGATTACAATCCGTCTCATTGCGCACCACGCCCTCCGGCGTTTTCCTGCCCATAAAGTGCCCTTTATCCTGAAAATCTATTATGGAGAGCGCGATATCACGGAGGAATTCACAGAGGAGGAACGGTTCGGTTTCGTCAATTATGCGACGGATGTGACGGGCGTTGAGACAATGAATGCCCCTGTCAGCAACAATGCCTCTATTACGGCTGCCTCTGCGGTGGAAACAGCATATGCCCTAGTATGCGATGAGGGAATCATAAGACACGGCTCGGGTGTTTTGGGAATACCGGGAGGTGCACCGGTGCGTCTTTTCTGGGACAGGCAGGAGCTTGTGCTGCCGGAAGGAGTAAGCACGGCCGAGGCATTTGAAATAAATACGGCCGGTATGAAAAAAGACGGGCTCGACTATGTAAAGGAAGATGGGACGGCCGTATTTACAGAGGAGGAGCAGTACTGGATCAGGGAGAGCCTGGGGCTTAACTGGAAAGAATGCGCTCCTGAAAATTGTGCGGAGATGACAAAAGAACTGAAAGCCGCCTATCAGAAGATGGATCTTGAGGAGAGGGCAGCGGCAGGCAATTAACACGAAAATTACATAAAATCTGTGAGGGGAGAGAGGAGAATTATGGCGGTTATAAAAGGCGGACAGGCAATATATGGGGCGGACATCGGAATTGTGATGCTGGATTGCCGGTTTCCCAGACCGTTAGGCGATCCCGGCAACGCCCGTTCCTTTTCCTACCCGGTTCAATACGAGATTGTGGAGCTGGCTGAGACAGAGGCATTGACAAAACAGGGGACGGAGGAAGCTCTCCGGAAACTGTTTGAAGCTGCCGGAAAGCTGGAAAAGCGGGGATGCAAGAGTATTGCGACGAGCTGCGGCCTTCTTGTACCCTATCAGGAGCAACTTCGGGAAAAGCTGGATATTCCGGTTGTTTCATCCGCTATTTTGCTGCTGCCGCTGTTACTGAATATGACGGGGGACGGTAAAAAGGCGGCGGTAGTTGTCAGCAGCAGGACGGAGGCAATTGATCATTATTTGAACGGACTTCCCGAGAATCAGCGGGAGCGCTGCGTTTTGCTCAGCATGGAAAACTGTCCGGAATTTATGCGTGGGATTATGTCATTTTCACAGCCGTATGAGCTGGATACAGGGCTGGTAGAGCAGGAGTTAATAGGTTTATGCCTGGAGGCAAAGGGGAGGGAGCCGGAAATCAGTATATTTCTGTTGGAGTGTACGAACCTGGCGCCGTATTCCCGCACGCTCAGGGAACGGCTTGGGGCGCCTGTCTTTGATATCCGGGGGTTGATTGATTTTCTGCATTCCTCGTTGGAACTGTAGCCGGATGAACCGGTATACTTGGAAGACGCGGCACTTTCAGTAAGTGATAGCCTTTTGTAAGATTATTTTGAGAGGAGGAGCTATATGAAAAAATTATTTTTGACCATATTGGTTGCAACCGTATGTCTGGGAAGCATGGCAGGATGCCAAAGCCCGTCATCGGAGAAACAGACGGATGGCCAGTCTGCCGAGGGGGAATCCAAAGAGGCTGCGGAAGAAAAAGCAAACGAAACGACTGAAGAGAAGGCAAAGACGCCGGCCGCTGACTCCGGGAAAACAAGTTTTACGATAGGAGGAGGTCCCCAGGGCGGAGGATGGTATGGCCTTGCGGGGCAACTGGCTTCTGAGTGTGACAATGTGATGGATGGAATGAAATTTTCAGTTATGCCGGGAGGAGGAATCGGAAATATTGATTTAACCGAGAAGGGGGAGATGGATATTTCCACGACGGTTTCCCATTTATACCGCTCGGCCCTGGCCGGGACGGCGCCCTATGAGGGGAAGACTTATGAAAACCTGTCATGCCTGGCGGAGATAGGGACAAGTGACACCTGCCTTTTCATTGTGAAGTCCTCCCTGCCTGTCAATTCCATAAAGGACATTGCAGATCAGAAGTATCCCATCCGTCTCGTGACGACCTCAAAATCAAGCACACCGTCGCTGGGGGCGGAACGCATTTTGGCAGAGTTCGGAATGACGGTGAAGGATATTGAATCCTGGGGCGGCAGTATGTCTTACCTAAGTTACACCGACGGCTGCCAGCTCATTTCAGACGGACATGCGGACGGGATTATAGCTCCGATGGTACCGGCGATTACGGAACTGGCGACAAGCGTGGATTTAAAAGTACTGCCTCTGGACGAAGCGATGGTGGACACATTAACGGAGAAATACGGATATTCGAAGAATCTTGTTACGGCAGGCACCTATTCGTTTGCTTCAGAAGAATTCTGGGCCATAGGGGAACCGAATATTCTGCTTTGCAGAAAAGACCTCCCGGAAGATGTCGCCTATCATGTTGTGAAGCTGATTTGCGAGAAACCGGATATTATCAGAGGCTGGGGGACCACACATGCCAATTTCAAACCGGAAGAGGCATGCAACAATGTCGGGGGACCGCTTCATCCGGGAGCGGAAAAATACTTTAAAGAGGCCGGATACTTAAAGTGATAAAGAAAGGAGACGGTAACAATGGGAGCGGATGATGAACCAAAATACAGGAATCATAAAGTCATTACATACATTGCCATATTGTTTGCAGCTCTCTTTTTATATACCGGCTATTTCGGCATTTTTGAAGCGCCGGTCCAGAGGCCCCTGCATCTTTTATTTGCCCTGGTTCTTGGACTGCTCTATTACCGTCCGGCTGCGGGGTGCAAAGCAAAGATTTTCACGGTTTTGGATTGTGTCCTGGCGGTGGCAGCGCTTTCCGTTATGGGATACCTTTTAGTCAACCGTGAGATGATCAGCAACTGGATTTATCTTGTCTCGGATTTTGACAACACCAAGTATGTTATTTCCATTGTTATTATTATCCTGACTCTGGAAGCGGGGAGAAGGGCGACGGGAATCGCCCTTCCGACGATTGCCGTCATTGCGCTTCTGTATGGGAGGTTCGGCAAGTTCATGCCCGGCCCGTTCATGCACAGAGGTTTTTCTTTCAGGGCAATGGCGGAGTTTACCTGCTTTGGATTTGACGGCATCTTCGGGCTTCCGCTTTCCGTGTGCTCCACCCTGATTATTATTTTTATCATTTTCGGGAGCTTCTTTGAAATGGCCGGAGGCGGTGATTTGCTGTTGGATTTGGGAAAGGCGGCGGCAGGGAAAACGCGCGGAGGTCCGGCGAAGATTGCCATCATTACCAGCAGCCTGTTTGGTTCGATCTCAGGAAGCGCGGTTGCCAATGTCTATGCCACCGGCTCCTTTTCAATTCCAATGATGAAAAAGATGGGGTACCGTCCCGAATTTGCAGGGGCAGTGGAAGCGGTGGCGAGTACGGGAGGACAGTTGGCCCCGCCGGTTATGGGAGCGGCCGCCTTTGTCATGGCGGAGTTTACAGGACTTCCCTACGCAACGATTATGCTGGCGGCTCTGATTCCGGCGGTGCTTTACTATTTGTCTCTTTTTTTACAGGTGGATTTTGAATCGGCCCTGAGCGGTGTAAAGGGACTGCCGCCGGAAGAAATCCCGAAGTGGAAAGACGTGAACCGGAGAATGTTTTTTCTGGTGCCGCTCATTGTTCTTGTAATACTGCTGCTGATGGGGAAGAGCGCTGCTTTTGCCGGGGCCTATGCAATACTGGCAGTTGTGGCTGTCAGTTGGCTGGACAAAGAAACCAGGCTGACTCCGTCTAAAATACTGAAGGCCCTGGAGCTTTCCGGAAAAAGAACGGTTATGATTGCGGTGTCGTGTGCAATCTCAGGTATTGTGGTGGGCGTGGTTTCTTATTCAGGGCTGGGACTTAATTTCGTGGGCTTCGTAACAAAGCTGGGAGGCCAGAGCCAGTGGATCGGGCCGGTCTTAGTGGGAATCGCATCAATCATCCTTGGTATGAGTGTGCCTACAACCGTAGCCTATATCATTGTATCGGCGGTTTCCGTCCCGGCGCTTAAGGCGCTTGGCTTTGCCATGCTGCCTTCCCATATGTTCGCCTTTTATTTCGCCCTGGTATCCATGATTACGCCTCCGGTGGCGCCGGCATCCCTTGCCGGTGCGGAGATATCGGGAGCATCGTTTATTAAGACGGGCCTTGCGGCATGCAAGCTTGGACTCATTACATTTATTATCCCTTTTATGTTCCTCTATGCGCCGGAACTTCTCATGATGGGGAGTCCGCTCCTGATTATGCAGGCGTTCTTTACCGCGCTGCTTGGAGTGACGGCCTTTGCAGCCGGACTGAAGGGCTGGTTCCTGGTACCGCTCGAACCGTGGCTGCGCATTATCTGCCTGGTAGCCGGATTCTGCATGATTAAACCGGGAATTGCGACAGATATAATCGGGTTCATCCTTTTCGCTGTCTGTGCCGTCTGCATCGTGCAAAAGAGGAAAAAATCTCCAAAAGAACCATAATTTTCAACCAACTGATAAAAAATGGGAAAAGTTATTTGATTTAACTTGTCTGCCTCCAAAGAAACGATTACAATAGAAGGGAAACGGGCATTTTTTGTTTTCCTGACAGAGCGCCCGGAAACGATGTGAAGATAGAAGCGCTTAAAATGTATGAGCCCATATGGAGGCAGGAATCATGGAAACTGTGGATAACCAGAAGGTATATGATCTGAGCGGGATTACGACCGGTTTGGCGGGGAAGGAACGGCTTGCCGGGTTGATAAAACTGGCGCGTCAGGAACAGAAGATGATGTCTGTTGCGCTTTATGATATTAATGGAATGAAACGTGTCAATGCACTATACGGCCATCAGGAGGGGGATCACCTGCTCTGGTATATTTCCGGAATGATGGAAGAAAGCCTGGCGGAGCATGACATGCTGTTCAGGCTGGATGAAGATAAATTTGTCCTGGCGCTGTACGCCGAGACGGAGGACGGAGCCGTGATCCGGATTCAAGAGACTTTGAGACGCCTGGAACGGAACCGGGAAAAATACGGCATCGGTTATGAGGCGTCTTTCTGCTACGGAGTGACATCCGTTTATCCAACCGACCGGTACTGCGTAACGGATATTATCGGCAGGGCGGACGAACAGATGTATCTTCAGAAGAGAAGCTACCACATCGCCAATGCGGGGAAGGAGCTGCTTCAGCCGCTCAAGGCCGGCCGGGTACTGTCCGGATTTAATTATGAAAAAGAACGCCTCTATGAGGCGCTGGCCGACAGTACGGACGATTATATGTTTATAGGGAGTATGAAGTCGGGTATTTTCCGGTATCCGCCGTCAATGGTGGAGGAGTTCGGCCTGCCGGGGGAGGTGGTGGAGAATGCGGCCGCCGTCTGGGGGGAAAAGATCCATCCCCATGATAAGAAAGGATTTCTGGAGAACAACCAGGAGATTGCCGACGGACGGGCGGAGCACCACAACATTGAGTATCGTGCAAAGAATATTTACGGTGAATGGATCTGGCTGCGATGCCGCGGTAAGATGATACGTGACGAAAAGGGAGAACCGGATCTCTTTGCCGGATTCATAACGAACCTGGGAAAGAAAAATCTGGTGGACCATATGACGGGACTCTATAACCGCTATGAGCTGGAAGGAGCCGTTAAGAGGCATCTTGTGGATGTCGGAGGAAGCTTTGGCCTGATGGTGCTTGACATGGACGAGTTTAAGAATATTAATGATCTCTATGACCGTTCCTTCGGCGATGAAGTCCTCCGGATCACGGCCCAAATGATTTCATCCCTCCTGCCGGTAAATGCCAGGATATACAAGCTGGACGGCGATGAATTCGCCATTTTGATTTTGAACAAGGAGTGGGATGAGCATATAGAGATATTTAATGAGATCCGTTCCAGGATGCACAGGCAGCAGGAATATGAGGGCAAAAAGTATTACTGCACGGTTTCAGCCGGTTACGCCTCCTACCCGGAACATGGCAGCCAGTACCTGGAGCTTTTGAAATGCGCGAACTACTCGCTGGAGCAGTCGAAACTGGCGGGAAAAAACAGGCTGACCTGCTTTTCTCCGGATATTTTGCCGGAGAAGGAGAGGCGGCTGGAACTGACCGAGCTGCTGCGCGAGAGTATCGAGCGCGGCTTTGCCGGCTTTTCCGTGGCATATCAGCCTCAGGTGGATGCCGTGACGGGAGGGCTCTACGGGGCGGAGGCGTTGGCGAGATGGACCTGCGGAAAATACGGCAATATTTCGCCGGGGGAGTTTATCCCTCTTCTGGAAAACAGCGGACTGATTCACCAGATGGGCCGGTGGATTTTCCGCCAGGCGGCCGGACAGTGCAAAAAATGGTGCCGTCTTATCCCGGATTTCCGGATGAGCATCAATGTGTCGTATCACCAGCTAAGGAAGGGCGATATTCTTCCCGACGCGCTGGAAGAAATTCGAATGCTGGATATGGAGCCCTCTAACCTGACGCTGGAGCTGACCGAATCCTATTTTATGAAAGAGGAGGAGAACAGGGAGAATGTCCTGGAAGCGCTTCACAAGGCGGGTTTTAGTCTGGCCATGGACGATTTCGGGATGGGATATTCCTCTCTTTTGTCCCTCAAGAATATTCCGGTCGATCTTGTAAAGATTGACCGGGGATTTGTGCAGGGAATTACGGAGGAGCGGTTTAATGTGATATTCATCAGGGCCATCACGGAGCTTTGCCACAACGTGGATAAGAAGGTGTGCCTGGAAGGCGTGGAGACGGAGGCGGAGTACCGGGCGGCCGTCTCCACGGGACTGGAACTGATACAGGGCTTTTATTTTGGCCGCCCCGTCACGGCCGGGGAGTTTGAAGAGAAGTGGCTTAGCAAATAACATCAAATAACATCTGCTTATCAAAATAAAACATCGGCAGCCTAAGGATATGGAAGACCGTATCCCGGGGCTCCGGTGTTTTTTTGTTGCAGATAATGGCAATACTACAAAATGACAACGATTCAGACGAAAGGAAAAAAGACGAATGAAAGACAAAATTTTCGGTGTGCTTCAGCGTATCGGACGCAGCTTCATGCTGCCAATTGCGGTTCTGCCTGTGGCAGGACTTCTGCTTGGAATCGGCAGTTCTTTTACAAATGAAACGACGATAGCTACCTATCGGCTGGGGGCGCTCCTGGGAAACGGCACAGTACTCCATGGACTTCTTGTAATTATGAGTAAAGCCGGAAGCGCTATTTTCGATAACCTTCCTATTATATTTGCCATCGGCGTCGCCATTGGAATGGCGAGGGCGGAGAAGGAGGTAGCGGCTCTGTCGGCAGCCATCGCATTCTTTGTTATGAATGTGTCGATCAGCGCTGTACTGGAGGTTACAGGGAAAATTCTTCCCGACGGCAGCATTTCACCGGATGTGCTGGAAGGGACGATTACCGGCGTGTGCGGTATCCAGACACTGCAGATGGGAGTATTCGGCGGAATTATCGTGGGACTTGGAGTGGCGGCTCTTCACAACCGGTTTCATAAAATCCTTTTGCCGAATGCCCTGTCTTTTTTCGGCGGTTCGCGTTTTGTCCCGATTATATCAACACTCGTTTACGTATTTGTCGGAATTGCACTTTATTTTCTCTGGCCCCCGGTCCAGAGTGCGATTTTTGCACTGGGCGGCCTGGTGACAGGCACGGGCTACCTGGGAACGCTGGTGTTTGGTATTGTCAAGAGGGCGCTGATTCCGTTCGGACTTCACCACGTATTCTACCTGCCCTTCTGGCAGACGGCGGTCGGCGGAACCATGATGGTGGACGGCAGCCTGATCCAGGGAGGCCAGAATATCTTTTTTGCCCAGCTTGCTTCACCCGATGTGGTGCATTTCAGCGCCGACGCCACGAGATACTTTTCCGGAGAATTCATCTTTATGATATTCGGACTTCCGGGAGCAGCCCTGGCAATGTACAGACAGGCAAAACCGGAGCATAAAAAAGCAGCCGGCGGCCTTCTTCTGTCGGCGGCGCTGACCTGTATGCTGACCGGTATTACGGAACCCATCGAATTCTCCTTCCTTTTTGTGGCTCCGATGCTGTTTGCGGTTCAGGTGATCCTTGCCGGTTCGGCCTATATGATTGCCCACATCCTGAATATCGCTGTGGGACTCACATTTTCCGGCGGTTTTCTGGATCTGCTTTTGTTCGGGATTCTGCAGGGCAATGCAAAAACGAGCTGGCTCTTAATTATACCGGTGGGAGTGATTTATTTCTTCCTGTATTATTTTATCTTCAGTTTCATTATTAAAAAATACAATCTGAAAACACCGGGCCGGGAGGATACAGGCGAAGAAACCAGGCTGTATACCAAGGCGGATGTCAATGCTGGAAGGGGCGGCCGGGGAGAAAGCGCCGGCAATAAGCGGGAGCAAAAAGACCGTGAGAATTACGAACGCAACCGGAAGATTGCCGAGGGCCTGGGCGGAAAGGAGAACATTTCCGACGTGGACTGCTGCGCCACCAGACTGCGCTGCACGGTTATGGATTCCGCTAAGGTGAGGGAGGACGTTTTAAAGGCAACCGGAGCTTCCGGAGTCATTAAAAGAGGAAATGCGGTCCAGATTATTTACGGACCCAATGTCACTGTGATCAAAGCGAATTTTGAGGAATACCTGAGGGATTCACAGGAATCCGGCGGGGACGGAAATGACGGAAACCAGAGGCATAAGAATAAAAAACATGGACGCGGAATGCAGGAAAACGGAAACCGCGGGGAAGAAACGAATAAAAATACAGGCTCCGGGAATACGGCAGGCGCCAATAAAGCAAAACGCCCGGAAACACTCCGTCGTTTATACTCTCCATTTAACGGACGCGCACTGCCGATTACGGCGGCTCCGGATCCCGCATTTGCAGATAAAATGATGGGAGACGGATATCTGGTGGTTCCGGAGAACGGTGAGGTCATTGCGCCGGAGGATGGACAGGTGGTGTTTGTATTCCCGACCAGGCATGCGATTGGGATGAAGACGGGGGACGGCATCGAATATCTGATTCATGTCGGCATTGATACCGTAAAACTCCAGGGAAAAGGATTTGACGTTTTCGTTAAGGACGGAGATTTTGTGAAAAAGGGTGACAAACTGATGCAGTTTGATTTACAATACATCAGAGAACATGCGCCATCCGAACACTGTCTCGTGGTGTTCACCGGACTGGCGGACGGCCAGGAAATTGTGAATGTGACAGAGGGGACGGTAAAGGCCGCGCAGGCAGTGGCCGAACTGAAAACAGGCGGGAATTAAGCGTCTGAGGACGCCGGCGGAGGGAGGCTGGAGGGAGGAGTCTCCTGTCCCGTCGATCCCGTACCCGGGGAAGGAGGCAGAATGAATTGTGCAGGGGACATGGGAGTCCATCAGTACTTGGGCGGCGTTTTGTGGCGCCTTAGTACTGTTATGCACTCCGTTAAGCGCAAGCGGTCCCCGGAACAATTCATTCTGGCCGGATTCCCCATTCCCGACACCTACCCCGGGGACTGAAGACTCCTCCGTCCAACCTCCCCGCCACTCCGGACATTGGCTGTTCCGGCCGCGTTCCCCTTCCTCAATTAAATCTTCCCATTTTTTTATATAGGTGCTATAATGTCTGAAAGGTGTCAGCGATTGATATTTGGATGTGACGGCTAATAGAATAATAAGATGGAAAATATTAGAAACAGAGAACAGGAGTACATAACATGGAGCATTTAATTGTGCCGGCAGGATATGAACCGGCGATCGACCTTAGGGAAACCCAGATTGCGATTAAAATTATCAAAGATTTCTTCCAGAGGGAGCTGGCAAAGCAGTTGAATCTGACCAGGGTGTCCGCCCCTCTGTTCGTTTTGCCCGAATCGGGACTTAACGACAATTTAAACGGTGTGGAGCGGCCGGTTCAGTTCGGGATCCTGGAGCAGGAGGACCGCCTGGCGGAGATTGTCCACTCCCTGGCCAAGTGGAAACGTATGGCTCTCAAGGATTACGGCTTTGGCAACGGAGAAGGCCTGTATACCGATATGAGCGCCATCAGAAGGGATGAGGATACGGACAATATCCACTCCATCTATGTCGATCAGTGGGACTGGGAAAAGATCATTAATAAGGAAGAAAGAAACAGGGAAAACCTGGAACAGATCGTAAAGGCGGTTTACAAAGCGCTGAAGGTGACGGAAGATTATATGGCCTACGAGTACGAGTATATAGGAAGATATCTGCCCGATCATATTGAATTTGTCACCACCCAGCAGTTGGAAGACATGTACCCAGACAGTACCCCGAAGGAAAGGGAGTACAAAATTGCGAAATTACATAAAGCGGTCTTCATCGAGCAGATCGGCGATAAACTGGCGTCGGGAGAAAAACATGACGGACGTGCGCCGGACTACGACGACTGGGAACTGAATGGAGATATTATCGTATATTATCCTGTCCTTGACATCGCGCTTGAACTCTCATCAATGGGTATCAGGGTGGATGAGGAGGCTCTTAAGGAGCAGCTTAAAAAGGCCGGGTGCGAGGAGAGAGCGGAGCTGCCGTTCCAGAAGGCACTCTTAAACGGAGAGCTTCCGTACACGGTCGGAGGCGGTATCGGCCAGTCCAGAATCTGTATGTTCTTCCTCAGGAAAGCGCATATCGGCGAGGTCCAGGCATCCATCTGGCCGGATGGTATACGCAGGGAAGCGGAGAAACACAATATACATCTGCTGTAACAGCGTAACAGTTCAGATAGGTCTGCGCATTTACTGCGCTGACCGTACAAAAAGGTA
>CATWBR010000083.1 GCA_958349075.1 uncultured Clostridium sp. | reverse complement strand
AACGTATTGAGTGGGTTAAACGAATACTGTTTTAGCTATTATGCACAAATGTAAAGTGGAAGGGGAGAAACGCTTATGATATACTAAAAAAATTGGCACGCAGCTTGCTTTAAATAAAAGTGAATAAACCCTAAAGGAGAGAAATGTAATGAGAGAGGAATTTAAAGTTGTTCAATATGAGCGCAAGGCAGGCCCAAAGTTTAACCTGAATTTCCTGAATCTTGAGAGTGCAAAGAAAGTACGAAGTTTCCATGCGAGCTTTCCGGTATATAGAGAGACACCCCTTGTAGAACTGAAAAATACGGCAAAAGCATTGGGGCTTGGCAGCATTTATGTAAAGGACGAATCTTACCGGTTTGGATTAAATGCATTTAAGGTACTGGGCGGCAGCTATGCCATGGGCAATTATCTGGCAAAACGCCTGGGCAAAAGTATTACGGAAATGCCATATGATAAGCTGATTTCCGATGAGGTCAGAAAAGAACTGGGCGATATGACATTCGTAACGGCAACAGACGGTAACCATGGCCGCGGAGTTGCCTGGACAGCCAAACAGTTACAGCAAAAATCCGTAGTATACATGCCGAAGGGCAGTGCGGAGGAACGCCTGATGAATATAAGGGCGGAGGGCGCAGACGCATCCATAACCGACTTAAACTATGATGAGGCGGTTCGCCTTGCCAACACGCAGGCGGAGCAGAAGGGCTGGGTGATGGTTCAGGATACGGCATGGGAAGGATATGAGGATATTCCAGGCTGGATCATGCAGGGATACGGAACAATGGGATATGAGGCATACATGCAGCTTCCCGAAAAACCAACCCACATTTTCCTCCAGGCCGGAGTTGGTTCCATGGCCGGAGCCGTGGCAGGATTTTTTGCGGCAGCTTATGGCGAGGATAGGCCAATCATCACGATTGTAGAGCCAAACAAGGCCGACTGTATCTTCAGGACGGCGGAAGCGGCAGACGGAACCCTCCATTTTGTGACGGGAGATATGAATACAATTATGGCCGGGCTGGCCTGCGGAGAGCCATGCAGCATTGGCTGGAACGTCCTGAGAGATTACGCCGACAACTTCATATCGTGTCCCGATTACGCTGCGGCGCAGGGCATGAGACTTCTGGGGAATCCGGAAGCCGGCGACACAAAGGTGATATCAGGAGAGAGCGGCGCGTCTGCTTTTGGCTGTGTTGCAGAGGTTATGAGGGATCCTTCACTTGCAGAACTGAGGAGGAAGCTGAGGCTGGATGAGAATTCCAGAGTCTTATTCTTCAGTACGGAGGGGGATACGGATAAAGAAAATTATAAATCAATCGTCTGGGACGGAGCATACCCTAGGAAATAAGACACATAGCGGGGAAAGCAGTTAAAGCCAATAACGGTATTCAAAGGCAATAACAGAATTCAAAGCAGGAGGACAGGATAATGAATAAAGAAAGAGAAGAGCAGGTAATTGCACTGTGTCAGAAACTGGTTCAGCAGAAGAGTTATTCCGGTGAAGAGAGCGGAGTGGTGAGCGTTCTTTCGGATAACATGAAGAAGATGGGATTTGATGAGGTTACGGTCGATAAGTATGGCAATATCATCGGCTGCATCAAGGGCAAAAGACCAGGCAAAAAGATTTTATTTGACGGCCACATTGATACGGTTCCCGTTACAGAGGAAACAGAGTGGATCCATCCTCCGTTTGCAGCGGAAATCCATGACGGAAAGATTTACGGCAGGGGAACCAGCGATATGAAGGGGGCTGTTGCGGCCATGACATGTGCGGCTGCCAGTTATGCGAAGGATACGGAAAAAGATTTTGCCGGAGAAATATATGTGGCAGGCGTGGTACACGAGGAATGCTTCGAAGGCGTTGCCGCCAGGGAAATCAGCAAAAATGTCCGGCCTGATTATGTGGTGATCGGTGAGGCATCCGAACTCAACCTGAAGATCGGACAGAGGGGAAGAGCCGAGATTGTGGTTGAAACCTTTGGAAAACCGTGTCATTCGGCCAACCCGGAAAAGGGAATTAATGCGGTTTATAAGATGGCAAAGGTGATCGAGGCCATCCGCACCCTGACACCAACCCATCACCCGGTACTGGGCGATGGAATCCTGGAACTGACGGATATCAAATCTGCGCCGTATCCGGGGGCATCCGTAGTGCCGGAGTACTGCCGCGCAACCTATGACAGACGCCTTCTCGTGGGCGAGACGAAAGAGAGCGTTCTGGCGCCCATCAACGGGCTGCTTGAAAAAATGATGGCGGAAGATCCGCAGTTAAAGGTGAAGGCCTCCTATGCGCTGGGTAAAGAAAAATGCCATACTGGAAATGAAATCGAGGGTGAGCGGTTCTTCCCGGGCTGGTTATATGATAAAGACGACGAGTTCGTTCAGGATGTTTATAAGAAACTGCAGGAAAAAGGATTCACCCCTGTAATAACACAGTATAATTTCTGCACGAACGGAAGCCATTATGCCGGTGAGGCAGGCATTCAAACATTTGGACTTGGGCCATCGAAAGAGAATCTTGCCCACACACTGAACGAGTATATTGAACTCGATCAGCTTACAAAAGTAACAGAGTGCTACTATGGGGTTATGGAAGCGCTTTTAAAATAAAAGTACAATCTGCTGTTTTTAAGCAGCGGTGGAGAGTGTTGAGGAGGGTTATCTTATGTATGATTTGATTATCAAAAATGGTTTTGTTGTATCTCCGTCATCCACGGTAAAATGCGATATCGCCGTTAATGGAAAAACTGTTGCAGGCCTTGGAACTTATGATGAGTCCGAAGGAAAACGTGTGATTGACGCAGAAGGAAAATACATCCTTCCAGGGGTCATAGAAGCACATATGCACTGTCAGGCTCCGTTCCAGGGATGTCTCGGCGCCAACAGCTTTTATGAGCAGAGTGTCAGCGCAGCATACGGCGGTGTGACGATGTATATGGATTTTGCCAATATGGGAAAGGGAGACTCCCCATATACGCAGGCGCTTGCCAGGGCCGATGAGATGAAAGAGTCCGCCATTGACTACAGCGTTCATGGCAAATTTGTAGAGTCTACCCCCGAGGCGATTTCCGATATCGAAAAGATGGCGGAGTACGGAATTCCGACATTCAAAATGTTTATGACCTATAAAAAAGAAGGCGTTATGAGTGACGACGAGACGATGCTAAAGGTGTTTGAAAAGGCAAAATCCGTGAATGGCCTTCCGATGGTCCATTGTGAGAGCAATGCAATTGCTGAGACCAACATTGAAAAATGCATGGCGGAAAACGACTTAAGCTGGGTGAATTTTGCAAAATGTAAGCCGGTGCTGTGTGAGGCCGAGGCGTTCGCACGCGCCGTATATTTCCAGGAATATGTGGGAAATGCTTTGTTGGTTGTACATACTACAAACGGAGAAGCTTTGGGCACCGCCAGGAGAGCCCATGGCAAAGGACTACCCCTCTATGTGGAGACAGGACCGCACTATCTGACCCTGTTTGATGATCTGTATAAAGGCGAAAACGGTCATCTGGCCATCTGTTCGCCGCCTCTGCGCACACCGAAAGAGGCCGAAGAATTATGGGAGGGCTTAAAGGACGGCACAATCCTGCTGACCGGATCCGACGACTGTACCTTTGACGTGGATGAAAAGTCCCTGTTCCTTGAGAAGAATGCGGACGGGACGTGGAAACAGGATTTCACAAAGGTTGTAAACGGTATGAGCGGCATCGAAATCAGACTTCCTCTGATGCTCTCCGAGGGAGTGGCAAAGGGACGCATTTCCATTAATAAAGTCTGTGAACTGACGAGCACCAACATTGCGAAGATCTACGGCTGCTATCCGCAGAAGGGAGTTATCGCACCGGGATCCGACGCGGATCTTGTCCTGGTGGATATGGACAAAGAGGTTACGCTCTCCAAAGACGTGCTTCACAATAACATCAGCTACTGCCTCCATGAGGGATTCAAGGTAAAGGGCTACCCGGTGATGACGATTGCAAAGGGCAGAGTCATTGTTGAGAACGGGGAATTTAAAGGGGAAAAGGGAAAGGGAGAATTTATTAAGAGAAGGATAAATCCTGCTTACCTGGAACGGTACGGTCTTAACTAACGGAACAAAAGATGCGAACTGCTCTTCACAGCCCGGCATGTGCCCGGAACCGTGAGGAGCGGGGGGCTGCAAAATATGGCAGCCGACAATAATGGGTGGAGGTTATTTACTTATGCAGAACGAAAAGTCACAGAGTTTAAGGAGCCCGGAACTGCTCCCGACAAAAGACAGCGAAAGAACCCTGTCTCTGTGGGATTATACGATTCTTTGGGCAGGCATGACAATTAATATAGTAGCATTCAGTTTAGGAGCACAGTATTTTAACGGCGGAGACGGGCTTTCCCCATGGATGCTGGTGCTGGTAGTTTTCCTTGGCTATGGCCTTGTTACGGTGCTGACCGTTCTGGCCGGAGATATCGGAACTAAATACGGCGTCCCGTTTGCCGTATACAGCAGAGCCGCATTCGGATACAAAGGTTCCTTCTTTGCAGGGCTTGTCCGGTGTGTCCCTTGTTTTTACTGGTTTGGATTCCAGACATGGGTAGGGGCAAATGCCCTCAACATGATAATGGGAATTATGTTCCCGTCCTTTAACAATGTTACCCTGATGCTGATTCTTTTTGCCGCTTTTCAGATTGTCAATGCCCTCTTCGGTATGGAGGCCATGGCCAAATTCGACTGGATCGCGGTTCCGATGCTGGGCATTATGTTTGCTGCCATCGTAGTCACCGTATGCAACAAATACGGGGTTTCCATCCCCGATATCATGGGCGTGGAAGCGGCAGGCAATTATTCCATGGCATTTGCCATCTCCGGTATTGCAGGCGGATGGATTACCATGGCCCTTAACGGTCCCGATCTTGCAAGACAGATCAGGCGAAGTGATAACTATAAGAATGAAGGTCTTGTAAAACGTAACAAGAATGCTATCGTGGGACAGCTTGTCGGCCTGATGGCAGTCGGAATTATTGCCATGATGGTTGGTATGGCGGCAGGTATCTACACACATGAATGGGATTTAAACAACGTAGTTTACAGCCTGTTCTCCAACAATATGCTGGTGCTTGTATTCTGTTTCATCGCCATTGCCTTTGCCCAGTGGTCAACCAATACGGCGGCTAACCTGATGCCTCCGGCATACATCCTACTGAACATTTTCCCGAAGATGAAGTTCTGGATGACAACCATTATCTCGGGCGTAATAGGCCTTTTGATGATGCCGTGGAAACAGCAGGGAGGAGACTTTCTGGTAGTAATCCAGTCCAATTTCTCGACACTTTTAGGGCCGATTATCGGTATCATGCTGGCGGACTATTTCCTTGTACGCAAATGTACGATTAATGTGGACGACCTGTACAATGTAGGCGGGCAGTACCACTATACAAGCGGTTTCAACATGAGTTCGGTGGTAACCATGATCCTTTCCTTCGGTCTGTCACTGCTGGCGGGAGACTATTCCTTCTTCGCAGGCCTTGCCATCAGCGTGGTGATTTATGTGGTACTGATGAAAAACTTTACCCTGAAGAAATATGACCAGAAATTAGGACAGGATATCCCGTTCCAGGAATAAATAATGTAAACCATGGAAAAACAGAGGTGATAACAGTGAAAAAACTGATTAGGAACGGTTTTATCGCAGACGGAAGCGGAAAACCGGGATATAAAGCAGACGTTTTACTAAATGACGGAATAATTGAAAAAATAGCACAGACAATCGATGCGGCATCAGCCGACGCGGAGGGGGCGCAGGTGATTGACGCGGAGGGCCTTGTTGTGGCTCCAGGTTTTATCGATACTCACAGCCACAGCGATCTCCGGGTTCTGGTAGAGCCAGAGGTTGCTCCCAAGGTAATGCAGGGCATTACAACGGAGATCCTGGGGCAGGACGGGATTTCAATGGCGCCGCTGCCCAAGGAATACATAAGCCCCTGGAGAAAGAACCTGGCCGGTCTGGACGGCGACAGCGACCAGATTGACTGGAACTATGAGACAACCGAAAATTATCTGAAAATGATCGACGCGGTGAAACCGGGCCTCAATGAATGCTATCTCGTGCCTCACGGCAATATCAGGATGGAGGCCATGGGCCTTGAAAACCGTCTTCCAAACGATGAGGAGCTTGAAAAAATGTGCGCCATCACCAGGCGTGAGATGGAAGCCGGGGCCGTAGGACTTTCCACGGGACTCATTTACATGCCGTGTGCTTATTCCGAATCAAAGGAAATTATTGAGATGTGCAAGGTGGTTGCAGAGTATGACGGACTTTTCGTCATTCATCAGAGAAGTGAGGCGGACACAATCCTCGACTCGATGGAAGAGGTTATAAAAATCGGCCGTGAGTCCGGCGTAAAAATCCACTATTCACATTTTAAGGTTTGCGGAAAGAAGAACTGGGATAAGGTAGACAAGGTGATTGAGCTTCTGGAAGATGCTAAAAAAGAGGGAATCCGCGTATCCTTCGATCAGTATCCGTATGTGGCAGGCAGCACGATGCTGGGCGTGATTCTTCCGCCATGGGTGCATGACGGCGGAACTGACAAAGTGCTGGAGCGGCTGGCCGATCCGGAGCTGAGAAAAAAGATGGTTTATGATATTGAGCACGGCATCCCGGGCTGGGATAACTTTGTGGAATTCGCAGGCCTGGATCAGATATTTGTTACCAGCGTAAAGACGGATAAGAATAAAGACGCCATCGGCCTGAATCTGGTCGAACTCGGAAACCTGAGGGGGAAAGACCCTTATGATGCGACATTCGACCTCCTCTATGAAGAGGAAAATGCCGTGGGCATGGTGGATTTCTACGGAACTGAAGAACACGTAATCCGTATTATGAAACGTCCCGAGATGAACGCATGTACCGACGGCCTGTTGGGCGGCAAGCCGCATCCGCGCGTATACGGCGCATTTCCGAGAATCCTCGGAAAATACGTCAGGGAAGAAAAGGCCCTGACACTGGAGGAAGCTGTTTATAAGATGACCAAAAAACCAGCCACGACCTTTAACATGACGGGCAGGGGAGAGGTGAAGGAAGGGTATCAGGCCGACCTTTGTATCTTTAATCCGGAGACGGTCATCGACAAGGGAACCTTCGTCGATCCGGTACAGTACCCGGAGGGAATCGAATATGTTATTGTCGGCGGTGAGCTGGCTGTTGAAAAGGGAAAACATACCGGAAGAAGAAACGGCGTGGTACTCAGAAAAAAAGGAAAAGAGGTAATCAGATAAATGGCCAGGGAGATTGTATTTACGGATAAAGCGCCGAAGGCAGTAGGACCATATGTACAGGCGGTTAAATCAAACGGCATGGTCTATATTTCAGGGCAGCTGGGAATCGATGTAACGGCGGGCGGCCTTGCAGACGGAGTTGAGGCTCAGGCCCACTGCTCCATGAAGAATCTGGGAGCGATTCTTTATGAGGCAGGAACTGATTATAAGAAAATCGTTAAAACCACAATATTCTTAACCGATATGAACGACTTTACAGTGGTTAACAAGATTTATGAGTCCTATTTTGGAGGGGACTTCCCGGCTCGTTCCTGTGTCCAGGTGGCAAAGCTGCCTCTTGGAGGGCTGGTAGAGGTGGAGTGTGTCGCAGAACTGTAATATGGACTTTTTTCCTGCAAACCAAGGATAAGACGCTCAGCCGTCGCCGGCTGAGCTTCTTATCATTGGTTTGGGAAAGTCCCCGCGAAGTCCGGACGCAAAAATCAAACATGCAGATACCGTATTCTTCAGACAAGTTCTCTGCGTTGCCAATCATGATGCCCCATACGGGCTGTCATTTTTTCTCCTTAATCAGCATCTCCCCCTTACTGTTGAATATCCCGAACCCTGTAAATATGTATATTGCTGCAAATACAATCCCCAGATAGGTAATCGGCGCATATAAAACGTATTGGAAGGAGCTGACGCCCAGTGTGCCCAGTATGAAGATGGAGATATTGCTCCACGGCACGATCGGGGAAAATGCGGTTCCGGTGTCTTCAAGCATTCGGGAGAGGTTCTTTCTGTGCAGGTCGTATTTATCAAACATCGGCCCCAGTATCGGTCCGACGATTGAGAAGGTTACCAGGTATACGCCAGTGAAGGATGCCAGGATCAGGTGAAGGAGGTAGCTGAAGCCCAGCAGTGACTTGCGTCCGGTAGCGTATTTCTGGATGGCGTCGAGGAACATCTGGAACACATTGGCGGCCTTCAGGGCGGAGCTGAACACTGCCGCTCCGATAATCAGGGCCACCGACGGCATCATGCTCAGGAGGCCGCCGCGGTTAATCATCGAGTCCACCAGGGCAACTCCGGTTGACATACCGAGTCCGCTTGTGAGCGCGGTAAGCACCTCTTTGATTCCCTTCCCCTGTACGGTGACGGCAAGTATCGCCGCAAGGAGAATTCCGATTCCGAAGACGGGAATCGTCGGTTTTCTCAGGAAGATGAGGACTAACACGACGACAGGAGGAAGCAAAAGGATTGGATTTAAGGTAAAAGTACCCTGTAGTGTTGCTAAAATCTGAGTATAAGCCTCACTGTCAATGTGACCGCCCTGGAACTTCATTCCCAGCACCGCATAGAGGAGCAGGGAGATAACCAGGCAGGGGATGGTCGTATAGAGCATGGATTTTATATGGTCGATAATGTCTACCCCCGAGACATAGGGAGCCATAATCGTTGTGTCCGAAAGTGGGGAGAGCTTGTCGCCGAAGATGGCGCCCACCACGATGGAGCCGGCCGCATAGGCCACCGGGATTCCGAGGCCCTCGGCCACACCGATCAGCGCCACGCCGACCGTTCCCATGGTACCCCAGGAGGTTCCGGTCATCAGTGACATCAGGCAGCAGAGAAGACAACTGGCGACCAGAAAGATGGGAGCCGGCAGCAGCTTGAGGCCGTAATACATCATCAGCGGAACGGTGCCGGAGATCATCCAGGAACCGATGAGAATGCCCACGAACATCATGATCAGCATTCCCATGAACATGGTTTTAAACGTGTCTCCGATGTCATTTTCAAACTGTTTCCAGGGACAGCCGAAGGCCATGCCCAGATAGACGGCCGACAGCGCCGAAAGAATCAGGCTGACGCCGGGATTTGCCTTAAGGATAGCAACACAGTACAACAGGATTGCCAGGGACACTAATAAGATGATTAACGACCTGGACGCAGGTAACTCTTTTCGTACTTCTTTCTGACTTGTTCTTTCCTTTTTCTCACTTTCCATTGTATTTCCCCCTTATCAACTTACCCAGATTGGACTTGACCAGGCAATGGCCTTGTCCTTCTGGTATACTCGAACGTAATAGTAAAGCCATCCGGCCTCAGGCAGGTTCCCATCCTGCCAGCTAAATTCGATTTCTCTTCCGCTCCCTTCCTTTCTGTAAACGGTATGTCCCATTGAAATAATCTCAACGGATTCGATGTCGGCGGTTCCAGTTACCCGGACGCACAGATTTCGGACAGGATTTTCCGACAGGCAGATTTCCTGACCCATCATGGCTCCGTTTACCGTAAAATCAAGAATTATGCGCTCGCCTGTTGTAGCGTAGACTCTCCGGTTCCACAGTGCATCAAACAGGCTGTGCCGGTCGAGACGGTCCGCCATGATACAGGTCAGGCCTCCCCTGTAGCTCATCAGTTCGGATGAAAATACCCAGTGGGAATAGCCGGGATTACCCGCATGCGTATCGCTGCCGGTCACAAAGCCGAGGCGGTAGCCCTTGTTAAGGGCATACTGGACGGAATGGTTTTCATAGACAGAACCTCCGATAATCGGCCGCTCACAGCCCTCCCCTTCCGAGTTTCCCCAGCAGGAATAGATTTCCACCAGTCGCTGGATCTCCTCATCATGGATTTCAAAACTTCCCAGCATCACCTTCTTGGCGGTGTGATGAGGAATCGTGATTGCTCTTACATTCTGGCTCTTAAGCTGTGCCCAGAGCTCTTCCGGGCAGTAGCTCCCCTCATCGACACAACGGCGGATTGGCTCGTCATATGACTCATAGTAGACATTGCGGTCGCCTCCGTATTCCGGGTTAGGAGCATCGTTATGATACTCATATCCCAAAATCGGGACAAAACGATCTGCCTCATAAAAAGACTTATTAATATCCTGAATCTCTTTCCACTGTGCGTCCGTCATGTAACAGCTTAGTGACAGATGGGCGGTTTTGTTGTTATTGGTGTATCTGCCGGAATCCGGGTCGGTTAGTGCGCAGAAATCAACGGCAGCAGCTTCCCTGGCATACTCATAGTAGGAGCGGCCGCTTCCGCGGCCCCACTGGATACCGGTGTGGCCGTGCATGTCCCCCCAGAAATGACGGAGCGGCCTGTCTGTCTGTACACTCGTCCGTCCGGCTGCCGGTCCGTTTTCCGGACCACCCGACAGCCTGTTTACCCGACAGTCTCCTGATTGTGCAGAGCAGATGCCTGGATTACTCTCTCCGGACAGTTTCCCGTCCTGGTTTTCCGCATATACCCGCAGGGTACCCTCCCTGCACGGAGTGAATTTTATCTTTTTAATGCCGCAGTCATCCGGCCCAAATTCTCCTTCATAAATAACCGTGCCCTCAAGATGGCACCTCAGCTCCCCGGTGTGTTGCTCGGCCAGGTTGTGGTAAGAATCAATAGCTGTGATGGTGCACTCGGCCTCTGTCCCAGCCAGCAGGTCGGATGGTATGTAGACCTCAAAAAAGGAAGCAGCTTCGGGGTAGACCATTACGGTGGGAGGATCCGAAGTCAGGTAATAGCCGCTGTAGGGAGCTTCCAGTGTTCCTCTCTGGTCGGTCGCCACATCAAACTGGACCGGCCCGGTGGTGCGGCAGTACTGGGAAGAGGCCTGAGGGGAGTAGGAAGTATCGCCATAGGTGAGAATCACCTGATCTCCTTTGGTAAGCGCATGGCCCAGCACCCTGACCCAGACATGGGAGCCGACATGTTCGGAGACATTTTCCGCCTTGGAACGGTCGGGTCCCCTTTTCCACCAGTCATTTTCCACAATAAAGGTTTTAACCGACGCATTTTTCCGAGATACGGCGGCCGTAGTGTAGCCCGGATAGATGGGCATGGCAATCTGGGGCTTTGTAAAGCCGAACGGAATGGTAAAGCGCAGCACACCGCCGATATAAACCGGTTCATCCCCCACTGTATAGGTTACGGTAAAAGTTCCACTTCCGCCAACGGTGATTTTCTCCGGTTCCACCCGGACGGTTCCGTTATTTTCCTTCACCTGTTCCATGTTATTTCTCATAATCTGAACTTCATTAAAATACTTCAGTCTTCTGGCCATCTTTTTCCTCCTTGTAGTTTCCGTCAGTCATTCACTCAGGTAACCCACCAACCAGGTAATCCACCGCGATCTGTGTGCAGAGTGCGGTTCCGTTCTTAAGAATACTTTCATCCACCATAAAATGGCTGCTGTAGTTATTTTCCGTGTATCCCAGCCGTTTATTGGCGCATCCTATATTGATATAAAGGCCCGGGATGTGTTCCGTCAGACAGGCAAAATCCTCGCTGGCCATCATCGGAGACACGTCTTTTCTGATATCGCCGCCAAAAAGTTTATTAAGCGCCTTATCCGCAATGAGGCTCAGTTCGGGAGAATTATACAGAGGGGGCAGCATGTACTGATAAGAAAGTTTGGCCTCGCAGCCCAGAGCCTTCGCAGTGTCCGTTACTATTTTTTTTAGTGTTTTCTCAAGCTGCTTCCTTTTTTCGGCGGAATGCATCCGGACCGTGCCTTCCATTTTTACCTTACCGGCAATGATATTGCGCTGTGTCCCCCCGTGGATGGTGCCTATATTGATGACGAGGGGGTTAAGGGGATCGTTGTCCCTGGAGACACAGGTCTGAAGGCTGTTTATAATTGCCGCTGCGGCAACAATGGCGTCCCTTCCGGTATGAGGGAGGCTCCCGTGCGCGGCGAGGCCCATTACCTCGATATCAAACTTGTCGGCACTGGCCATTCTATACCCCGGGGCGATATCGATAAATGGAGCTTCCAGTCCGCCGTATACATGGGCGGCACAAATTGCATCCACGTCCTGCAGGAACCCGCGCCTGATATATTCCTGGGAGGCGCGGGCACTCTCCTCGGCGGCCTGAAAAAAGAGCTTTACATGGCCTTCCAGGGAATCCTCAAGTCCCTTTAAGAGCTTTGCGGCTCCGAGCAGCATTGCTATGTGGCAGTCACGTCCGCAGGCGTGCATCATACCGGTGTTCTCGCTTGCGAAATCAAGACCGGTCTTCTCCTGCACGGAAACGCCGTCTATATCTGCACGGAGCAGGATAGTTTTAGCGTTTTTCCCGGCCTTTTTGCCGTGAATATAGGCATAAACGCCCGAGATATCGTCAAACCGGATCGGTTCCAGACCAATCTCTTTCAATTGTTTTTCAATTGCCAGTGTTGTCTTAACCTCTTCCCAGGCCGGTTCGGGAAAACGGTGGAAATACCGGCGCTGTCCGATGATATAATTTTCTGCTTTTGAAGCCAGATTCAGGATATCCATAAGTCCCTCCTTTCCGAAGGTGCTGAATTATGAAAATATTGTATATCTTGACGGACTATATGT
>CATWBR010000082.1 GCA_958349075.1 uncultured Clostridium sp. | reverse complement strand
CCCCCGTCCGCCATCCTTACATCAGCGTCCTCATTTTTCACTCACCCCCCGTTCAACCTTTTTGCTATAATGTTATATTGATTTGGCATTATACTATTTTGTTAATATGAGTTATAATTATTTACATCAACAGGCCGGTATCGGGCGGAAAGGAGGAGAGGAAATGGTTCAGGAAATGCTTGAAAAGGCATTGGAGGAAGGCAGGAAGGAAATAGTCCATGGAGAAACGGCTTCTTACATACCGGAGCTTGGCAATGTGGACAAAAATCATCTGGGGATCTGCATCTATACTGCCGGAGGGGAAGTATTCAAAGAAGGAGACACGGATATCCGTTTTACCATCCAGAGTATATCGAAGGTGATATCTTTGGCGGCGGCGCTGGAAGTCTGCGGATTTGACAAGGTGTTCGCTAAAGTGGGAATGGAGCCTTCAGGCGACGCATTTAATTCCCTGGTGAAGCTGGATCTCTCCAGCAATTATCCATATAATCCGATGATTAATTCAGGCGCGATTGCTGTGGCCAGCTATTTGATGCCGGTGGTCAGCTTTGAGGAAATGCTTCAGTTTGCCAGAAAGCTCTGTCTGGATCCGGGAATCGTCCTGGATGAGAAAGTCTGCCGTTCGGAGATGACGCACAGTGCGAGAAACAGGGCCATCGCTTATCTGCTGGAAAGCAAGGGGATTATAGACAGCGATGTGGAAAAGAGTCTGGATCTCTATGTAAAAATGTGCTCCCTTAGTGTGACGGCGGAAAGCCTGGCGGGACTGGGAATGGTCCTGGCCGGAGGCGGAATCCATCCGGAGACGGGAGAAAGACTGCTGGATGCAGATGTAGTGAGAGTGGTAAAGACAATTATGCTGACCTGTGGAATGTACGACGGTTCGGGGGAGTTCGCCGTGCAGGTCGGAATTCCATCCAAGAGCGGAGTCGGAGGGGGAATCCTTTCGGTGGTCGAAAAGAAAATGGGCATCGGAATCTATGGCCCTGCTCTGGATCAAAAAGGGAATAGCATTGCAGGCAGATATATGTTAAAATATCTGTCGGAGAAACTGCGGCTTCATATGTTTGCCGAGGACACTCTGTAGGGACCGCTTCAGAATAACCTTTTCCGGGGAAATGGGTTTCTGGCGGATTTGGGAATAATGGGGCGGAAAAAGGAAAGGGAAGGTGTATATATTGTACGCAAAAATTATTGGTTTACTCAGCAACTGGCTTTACAGCTACATACTGATTGTACTGCTGCTCGGAGCAGGAATTTATTTTACCGTGAAAACGAAATTTATCCAGTTCCGCTATTTGAAGGAGGCCATCCGTGTCGTAATGGAGCCCAAAGATGATGACAAATCGATTTCATCCTTCCAGGCTCTGATGGTTTCTACCGCATCGCGTGTCGGTACCGGCAACATCGCGGGTATTTCCACCGCCCTCTGTATCGGCGGACCGGGAGCCATGTTCTGGATGTGGCTGACCGCACTTTTGGGAAGCGCCTCCGCATTTGTGGAGAGTACCCTGGCCCAGATTTATAAGAAAAGGGCAGATGACGGAAGCTCTTACGGCGGACCTGCTTACTATATTCAGGCAGTTCTGAAAAAACGCTGGATCGGCATTTTATTTGCCGTTGTTTTAATCGTAACTTATATGGGCGGTTTCAACATGGTAGCCGCATTCAACATTGCAGATACATTTAAAGCATACAGCTTTTATAATCCGTCACTGACACCGAAGATCGTGGGCGGCGTTCTGGCACTTGCTTTCTTAGTCTGTATTTTCGGCGGCGGAAAACAGATATCAAAGGTAACGGGCGTGCTCGTGCCGGTGATGGGCTTATTCTATATCGCAGTTTCACTGTTTATCGTTATTACCCATATCAACATGGTTCCCGGAATGATCGCAAGCATCGTAAAAGGCGCTTTTGATTTCAGGGCGATTTTCGGAGGCTTTGCCGGTTCCGCTATCATGCAGGGTATCAAGAGAGGCTTGTTCTCCAACGAGGCCGGTGTTGGTTCCGCACCAAATGCCGCGGCATCTGCCGGAGTTTCCCATCCTGTAAAACAGGGTCTTGTTCAGATGCTTTCCGTTTATATCGATACGATCGTCATCTGTACCGCTACCGCATTCATGCTTCTTTGTTCGGGTGTTGCACCGACAAAAGAGATGGCAGGTATGAGCTATGTTCAGGCCGCAGTGGCCAATTCACTGGGCGGCTTTGGAACTATTTTCATTACGGTAGCCCTTTGCCTCTTTGCATTCACAACACTGATTGGAAACTTCTACTATGCAGAGATGGGGCTTGGCTTCATCTGCAATAAGACGCCGAGTAAAAACCTGCTCCACGGCTTCCGTATTCTGGCGGCAGTTATTGTCTGCTTCGGTGCAACGATAGAATTCGGCGTTGCCTGGGATACGGCGGACGTTCTGATGGGCCTGATGGCAATCATCAACCTTCCGGTTATCATTCTTCTCGCAAAACCGGCCGTTCGCTGCATGAACGACTATATCCTGCAGAAAAAAGCCGGAAAGAATCCTGTATTTAAGGCTGCGGATATTCAGCTTGAAGATGAGACCGATTTCTGGAGATAGGACAGTACAGAAAATTTAAAAACAGGCAGTAAGAAAGGAGGATCCCGCTCGCGGTATCCTTCTTTTTTTTCACTGATTGGCAATGAAAAGTTCGCGAAGCGTGCTTTTCGTTGTTTTAGCAGGGAAGAGGGAACAAAACCGTTGCTGTCCACACCGTGCCCGGCAACACAAAATCCTTACTGTTCTATTAATATTTATCCCACTCTTTGACAAGCTGATGAAAAAAAGTTACACTTATTGTAAGAGGCTTAGGTAAAAATACAGTCATGGATTTGGCAGATAATGGATGGTAACAGGCGAATCGCTTAAGCAATTTGAACAATAAGGAGACAAACGTGAGAAGAATAAAGATAGACAGAAAAATTAAAAACTATACGGCGGCCGCTGCGGTGACGGCTTTGGCGGCACTTATGCCGCTTGCCGTAACCGGCTGCAGACGGCAGGCGGAAGTGGATGTGACGGCCGCGACGGCGGAGACGGAGACCGTGCCCGGCACAGGGGAGGCTCAGGATGTGGACATAAAGAAAGACACCCTGACGGCCACGGGAAGTACGGAGACGATGGTGGAGTCCGGCCGGCACCTTTTCTTTAAGTATGGCGGTTCTATCTGGAGCCTTGATAAGGCGACGGACAAGCTTGCGCAGGTAAAGACATTTGAGGAGGGCGAGGAGAACGGTTCCTTCTGGATTTATAAGGGGAACCTGTATTACGACGTCAATTCGGCAAAGGGGGAGGACGCCGCCCGCCTTTACGGCCTCTATAAAAAAGATTTGGAGACCGGGGAAGAGACGCATCTGGCCGATTTGATGAACCAGGCATCCGGAATCTACGCGTCGCAGGACGTTCTCTATGTGCGGGGATATAACGTAAACCAGGCATTCTCACTAAAAGAGGACGGCAGCCTGGGAGAGGAACTGGCTTCGGATAAGACCGTGTACGGCCGCATTCCGGAAGGATGCCACGAGCTTTACAGAGGCATACTGCCCTTTATGGTGGAGAATTATGGATACATGCCGGTGCAGAATGATAGCTGCCTGGTCATTGCCGATGCCGATGGAAGCGGGGCGAGGGAAGTTCCCGAGGTCACCAACACCTCGTCGGTCTTGTTCGGCAAGGACAGTTTTTTTGTAATGTTCCAGGATGGCAGCGGAAATACCCAGTGTTACCGGTATGATGTAAAAACTCTGGAGAAGACGCTCCTCTTTGAATCATCCGGCAATCCGCAATTAATCCAGTACAGGGACGGTTTTCTCTATTATCTGACCAGCAAGGTCTACCAGACCGTCAGTGAGGGGACCCAGTTTTATAAAGTCGATGTAAAGACCGGTGAGAGTTCTAAGGCCGCTTCCATCAGCACGGAGCCGGGAACGCTCAATATGTATGATTATTACGGGAACTTTTTTGTTTCAGAGGATTCCGTTTACTGTCAGGAGATTAAGGACTACGGCGTTTATATCGGAAAGACGGCCCTTGACACGGGGGAAGAGAGAGAACTTCTGGAACCGGCGCTCTACCAGTCGTCCATCCGCGAATTGGGCCGTGTAGAAGCGGAGAAGAAAGAGATTCCGTTCCCCGGCAGCGGGACGACGGCGATGGAGATTTACATTGAGACGATGGTATTTGACGGTGACAGCGATGCTGTAAAGGCCATGAACCGCACAATGGAGGAGCGCCGCGATGTCCTTCTGGCGTACTGTGACGAGATGGCGTCTTACCTGGATGAATCCCTGGTCGGCAGGGATGATTTCCACCTGGCCACACTTACTTACGAGATTGTGGCAATCAATTATCTCGATGAAAACCTTGTCTGCGTGGAGGCGGACGGCTATGAATATTCGGGCGGAGCCCACGGTATGCCATCCAGGGATTATTTTATCTTTAACCGCAAGACGGGAGAGCAGATGAAGCTGAATGACCTGGTCGGCAATTCGGTGGAAGAGCTTCAGAGTATCGTGAGCAGGGCATTCAGGGAGCTGGCGGAGAAGACTAACTTTGCATTTGAGTCCCCTGAAGATCTGGAACACACGATCGCGGACGACATAAGCTTTGATTCGGACTTCTACATCACTCCGGAGGGTGTGGTATTCTATTATTCACCGTATGCAATCGCGCCGTACGCGGAAGGATTCCCGGAAGTGACGATTCCGTACGCACAACTGAAGATGAAAGAATAGGAATGGAAGAAACAGATAGAAGGATTCTATCCCCCCGATAGACAGTAGGGCAGACAAAATGCAGCGGCGGACGAACGCGGATTGCAGATAAAAAAATCTTTACGAATATGACCGTCTATGGCATAATATGTAGAAGAAACTTGCAGAATAAGCGCAGGAGGATGCAGTGGCCGAAATATCGTGCTACAGGTTTCTTCCTGCGCTATTTTCCTGCATGTAACTTAGCTGCTGTTCAAGTCCGGACGGAAACCGCCGGGCTGTGGGCAATAACTAAATCTTACAGAAGAATAAGGGAGGTAAAAATGGAAAGTCATCGTATTATTCAGGTTGAGGAAAAGGTGCCGTTTAATCTTTTGGTGCCCCTCAGCATCCAGCATATGTTCGCCATGTTCGGTGCGTCGGTGCTGGTTCCGTTTCTGTTCGGTATCAATCCGGCTATCGTTTTATTTATGAATGGTGTGGGAACACTGCTGTTTATCCTGGTGACAAAGGGCAAAGCGCCCGCTTATCTGGGTTCCAGCTTCGCATTCCTGGCTCCTGCCGGCATTGTCATTGAGAAGTTCGGCTATGCCTATGCGCTGGGAGGTTTTGTTGCGGTCGGATTCTGCGGCTGTATTCTTGCATTTATTATTTACAAATTTGGTTCGGAGTGGATTGACATCGTGCTGCCTCCTGCGGCCATGGGTCCGGTTGTGGCTCTGATTGGCCTGGAACTTTCCGGAACAGCGGCAAGCAATGCGGGACTTCTGGATGAAGTAATAGACCCGAAGAAGATGATTGTTTTCCTCGTGACACTGGGAGTTGCCGTGTTCGGTTCCATCCTGTTCAGGGGATTTTTATCCGTCATCCCGATTCTGATAGCGGTAATTCTGGGATACGTGTCTGCCATCGCCTGCGGACTGGTGGATTTTGCCCCGGTGGCCAATGCCCCTATTTTTGCAATCCCTAACTTCTCCTCCCCGAAGTTTAATCCCGAGGCGATTATGATTATTCTGCCGGTCATCCTTGTTATCACGTCGGAGCATATCGGCCATCAGGTCGTGACCAGCAAGATTGTGGGACGTGATCTTTTAAAGGATCCGGGACTTCACCGTTCCTTATTCGGAGATAATTTTTCCACGATGCTGTCAGGTTTTATCGGTTCTGTCCCGACCACCACATACGGAGAGAATATCGGAGTTATGGCTGTGACGAGAGTTTACAGCGTCAGAGTCATTGCCGGTGCGGCCGTGCTTTCCATTGTTTGTTCCTTTATCGGTAAACTGTCCATGTTAATCAGCACGATTCCGGGGCCGGTGATTGGAGGAATCTCCTTCCTGCTTTACGGTATGATCGGCACTTCCGGACTCCGGATCCTGGTGGATTCCAGGGTGGATTACGGCAATTCAAGGAATCTGGCCCTCACATCGGTCATCTTTGTAACCGGTCTTTCCGGCATCAAATTAAGCATTGGAAATATCCAGATGACGGGAATGGTCCTGGCCTGTGTGGTCGGTATGATTCTGAGCCTGATTTTCTATGTGCTGGACAAATTCAACCTGACAAATGAGTAAGCCGGATGGTGTTTGTGATTGAAAAGATTGGGAAGAACAAGTATAATAAACAGTATAAGAAGGAAAGTTATAAGAGGAGGCAGACAGTAATGGAGACGGTAATCAAAAAGAATGCCAACGGCGGGGACGGAGAAATCTCGGTAAAATATATCCTGAATGAGGAAGAGATGAATGGCAAGGGCAAGATGTTTTCGGAAGTGACGATTGCACCCGGATGTTCCCTCGGATATCATGAGCATGCCGGCAACAGCGAGACCTACTACATTATCAGGGGTGAGGGAGAGTACAATGACAATGGTACGATCCGCACAGTGGTACCCGGAGACAGGACCTTTACTCCCAACGGATACAGCCACGGTATGGCGAACAGGGGAGATACGGATCTGGTATTCATGGCGTTGATTATTTACGATTGATATCGGAAAGCGGGAATATAAGCTTTCTGCCAGACGGGCCGCTGCACAGTAACGTACAGCGGCCTGTTTTAAATAGAGCGTGTCCGGCGCCGTAAGCAGGAAAAGGAATTTGGAAGAAGGGACAGGTATGAGAACGAGGACAGGAGGCACGAAAGGGAGTTTAAAAGGGGGAAGAAGATGGTTCCAGATCAGTATGTTCGGGGGCATCGTGCTGGCAGGCATGCTGATTATGATTTTCAAAACGAGAACAGGCGCGGAGGCCGCGCTTTATGACAAGAACTCGGAGATTACACTCTATGCCAAGACGACGGCAGGAGATGTACCGGCTCTGAACGCGGCCAAGTTTTTTCCCGACGGCAAACTGAATCCGGCTAAATTCAGCTATGACTTAAGCGAGTGCGATTTCAACACGCCGGGAATATACAGAATCCCCGTTTTTTACGGAGACAATGAGACGGACTGCGTGATTCAGCTTGAGGTGCTGCCCTCCGGCAGACAGATACCGGAGACATCCGGTAATATGATCGGGGATTCCCTGAGCAGCGGAACAGTGGAGGCGGTGACGGAGGAAACAGACAATTGACGGCAGGACGGGAGAATGGACATCAGAGAATGGACGTCAGAACAAAAAGGATTACCGGACTGACGTTAACAATACACAGCGGCTGAATGGCTAAGGAGGCAGAGTTTGAAATTTTTTCACATATCGGATTTGCATATCGGCAGGCAGATGAACGGATACGGTCTTAAGGACAGCCAGGAGAACGCCCTGGCGCAGATTATTGAATACGCGGCTGACAAGAGGCCCGATGCCGTTCTCATCTGCGGGGATATTTACGACAAATCGGTTCCTTCGGCCGAGGCCTACACGGTATTTGATTCATTTTTAAACCGTTTGTCCGCCATCCGGCCGTCTATCCCGGTTCTGATTATAGCCGGCAATCATGATTCACCGGAGAGGCTTTCCTATGCCTCTTCTTTTTTAGCACGCCATCAGATCCATATCTCAGCCCTGCCGCCGTCCTCGCCGGAGGACAGGCTTAAAAAAATTACGTTTGAGGATGAGTGGGGGAAGGTAAACTTTTATCTTTTTCCCTTTATCAAACCGGGCTATGTGCGCCATCTGTTTGAGGAGGGAAGGGTGACGGGTTACGACAGCGCATTCCGGGCTGTGCTGGAGCGCGAGGAGATCAGGGAAGAGGAAAGAAATGTTCTTTTAGCACACCAGTTTTTTGTATCGGGAACCGGCGGGCCGTCGATGTGCGACTCTGAGTCCGCCGTATTGACCCTGGGCGGACTCGATCAGATCGATGTGTCGTCACTGTCCGCATTTGATTACGCGGCCCTGGGACATCTGCACGGGCCTCAGAAGGTGGGGGAAGAGAGGTTCCGCTACAGCGGCACCCCTTACAAGTATTCCGTCAGTGAGGAGCATCATCACAAGGCGGTTATGATGGTCACGCTGGAGGAAAAGGGAATACTGAAGACGGAGAGCCTGCCCCTGATATGCCGTCCCGATGTCCGCAGGATAAGGGGCCCCCTGAAGGAAGTCCTGGCCGCATCCGACGGGGAGGGAAGGGGAGATTTTGTCAGCATTACCCTGACCGACGAGACGGAAAGCTACGATATGAAGGATCAGCTTCAGGAGGCCTATGACCGAATCCTGGAAATACGGATTGACAATGAGAGGACCAGGAAAAAACTCAGGGAGGACGGGGAAGAAATAGAAATCCCGGATCCCTTTGAAGCATTTTGCAGGTTTTATGAGGCAATCCGGCACTGCCCCATGACAGCGGAGCAGGAGATGATTATCCGCAGCGTGCTGGAGGAGATAGAGTGAGGCTTAACTTTGGCCGATTGAGAGGAGTGAGACGATGAAACCCTTAAAAATAACAATGTCGGCTTTCAGTTCCTATGCCGGTGTGACGGAAATAGATTTTGAGAAGGTCGGTCACGGCCTTTTTCTGATAACCGGCGACACGGGGGCGGGGAAGACGACGATTTTCGACGCGGTTTCATTTGCCCTCTACGGTGAGACAAGCAGTGACAGCCGCGACGGCACGATGATGCGGAGCCAGTATGCGGGGGAGGGGGAGGAAACCTGGGTGGAGCTCGTCTTTTCCGACCGGGGGAAAGTATACAGCATCAGGAGAAGCCCTGCCTATCAGAGAATCAGTAAGCGCAGGAACAAGGACGGGGAGCGAACCATCACGACGGTACCGGCGAAGGCCTCCCTTTATCTGCCAGATGGGAGTGAGTATCCGGGCAGGCTCAGTGACGTCAATGAAAAAATCCGGGAGATTGTGGGGGTGGACCGAAACCAGTTTGCCCAGATTGCCATGATCGCCCAGGGAGAATACATGAAGCTGCTCCACGCCTCCTCAAAAGAGAGGAAGGAGATTTTCTCCCGCATATTCAATACGGGCATTTACTGGAAAATACAGCAGAAATTAAAAGACAGGAACAATGAACTTTATATCAGGCTGAAGGATAACGAAACCCTCTGTCTCCACGAACTGTCCCAGGTAGCGGTTCCGGATGCAGGAACCGGGCAGGCGCAGCAGTGGCAGGAGATATCGGGAAAGCTGGAAACAAAGAGCGATGAAATCCTTGATCTTTTAAAAGAGATAACGGAGGAGAGCAGGCGGCAGGAGCGCGGCGCGGCGGAAAAAAGCGAAGCGCTGATCGAAAAGACGGCGGTCCTGACACAGCGGCTTAAACTTGTCAAGGAACAGAACCGCCGCCTGGATGAATGTGAGGCGGCGGGAAGAATGCTGCGGTCGCTTGAGGAGAGAATCCCGGAGCGAGACCGCCTGGCCGTGAAACTTAAGAATGCCGGCCGTGCGGAGCCGCTTCGGCCGCTTATAAAGAACTGTGAGTCGGATGAAGCGGAGCTGGCCCTGACCGATGAAAAGACCGGGAAACTGAAACAGGAGCTGCAGGCTCTTAAGGAACCGCTTGAACAGTCCGAAAAGCTTTCCCGGGAGAGGAGACGGGAACTGGCCGGGAAGTGCCCCTCCCTGGAGGTAGCCATCGGACATCTTGAGGAAGCAATGCCGTCCTATGGCCTTTTGGACGAGAAAATGGAGGAGGAGAGGAAGGCACGGAGCGAGGCGGACAGGCTGGGACGGGAACTGTTGGAAGCCGAAGAACTCCTGATGCAGAACAAAGACACCGCAAAAGAACTGGAAAAGGAGGCGGAGGAGCTGGAGAAAGCCCCGCTTTCCCTTATGGAGGTACGCGGGCAGGAGGAGGCGCTTAAACTGCGTCTTGATGATTTAAGAAGACTTAAGTCCGGGCTTTTACAGTTAGAAGAGCTTAAAAACAATGCCGTCCATAATAAGGAGCTGGTAATATCGGCCCAGTGTGCATTCGATGAGGCAGAGGCGGAGTATGGAAGGAAAAACCGCCTGTTTATCTCCGTTCAGGCAGGAATTATGGCATCGGAGCTTGAGGAGGGTCTTCCATGTCCGGTGTGCGGTTCCCTGCACCATCCAAAAAAAGCCGTACTGACGGCAGAGGATGTGACGGAGGGGCAGGTGGAAGAAGCCAGGCAGAGGAGGGAAAAAGCGGATCGTTTTCTGCGGAAAGCGGCGGAGGAAAGCCAGAAATGCCTGGTACGGACAGAAGAGAAAGAGCAGCAGGTAAGAGAACAGGAAAAAAAGCTGTTTGAAGAAGACCGGTCTGCCGGCGCCGGGGTGCATGAGCCGAAGGAGCGGGGGGAGAGAGTCCGTCTGGAAATAGAGACGTGCCTTGCAGGAGCACGGGAACTTTCAGCGGCTGTCATGAAGTTCGAGACAGACGTAAGGGCGCTGGAGGAAAACAGAAGCCGTCTGGCCGGGCTGGGGAGCCGTAAGGAGGAGTTGGAAAACAGGCTCCGTGAGCTGAGACCGGGTCTTTCGGAGGCTGAGATCCGTCTCAGACAAATCCATCTGGAAGCGGAACAGTTAAAGAATCAATTACTGTGGAGCAGCCGAGGCGAGGCGGAGCGGGAACTGGCCCGGCTGAATGCCGAAAAAGCAGGACTGGAACAGGCTGCGGAAGAGGCGGAGAAAAATGCCGCAGGCTTGAAAAGCACATTTACACAGAAAGAGGCATACTTCTCTTCCGGGCAGGAGCGGCGAAGCAGTCTTAAAAAGAAGGTGGATGCCGGCAGAAAAAGATGGGAAACGGAGCTTTGGGCCGCCGGATTTTGCTCGGAAGAAGAGTTCAGGGACGCCCTCCTGCTGGAAGAGGATAGAGAAAGACTGGCCGCGGAGCTTGAGCATTTTAACAATGAGCTTCTCCGGGCGCGGACGATTTATCAGCAGCGCCGGGAGGACACAAAGGGACAGGAGAGGACGGAAGAGGCCAGTATCCTTGAAGACCTTGAAGGGCTGACGGCTGCGAAGAACGAAGCGTCCAGGGCGTCCGGGCTTTTGTCGGCCAGGAGGACGCGCAATGAGGCCGCATACGGAAGCCTTAAAAAGCTGATGGAGGCGCGCCGGAAACTGAAGATGGAAAAGCAGCAGGTGGAGACACTCTATACGACGGCGGACGGAAAAGTGGCCGGGGCTGCAAAAATCGATTTCCAGACTTATATCCAGAGACAGTACTTCCGGAGGATGATTTATGCGGCCAATAAAAGGCTCTGCGTCATGACGGACAACCAGCTCCTTCTGCAGTGCCGCGATATGGAGACGCTGGGAATGAAAGGTGAGGTGGGCCTTGATCTGGACGTCTACAGCATGAGTACGGACAGGACGCGTGACGTGAAGACGCTCTCGGGCGGGGAATCCTTTATGGCGGCCCTTGCCATGGCCCTGGGGATGGCGGATGTGATCCAGAATACGGAGGGCAGGGTCAGCATTGATGCGATGTTTGTGGATGAGGGATTCGGTTCCCTGGATGAGGCATCGAGGACTAAGGCGATCCGGATTCTGAAGGAACTGGCCGGAGACCGGAGGCTGGTCGGAATCATTTCCCATGTGACGGAGCTTAAAGAACAGATTGACAGAAAGCTGCTGGTAAAGAAGAATGATAAGGGAAGCTTTGTCCGCTGGGAGCTGGATAATTAGATAAGAGAGGGAGATAAAAGTGGCAGAAATATTTATGGTATCAGATACCCATTTTGGCGATAAGGGAGCTATCATGAGATACGAGGGCAGACCCTTTAAAAGCGGCCGGGAGATGGATGAGGCCCTGATCCGCAACTGGAATGAGACAGTGGGCGGTGGGGATACCGTCTATCACCTAGGAGACGTAGCCTGGAATATGGGAAAAGAGGAACTGAAAACCCTTGTAGGAAAATTGAACGGCAGGAAAATACTGATTCAGGGAAACCACGATATGAATTATTCGGTCAAAGAATGGATGGAGATCGGCTTTGAGGAGGTATATCCGCTGCCGGTGGTGCTCGAAGGTTTCTTCATGCTGTCCCATGAGCCGATGTATGTCAATTCGTACAGCCCCTACGCCAATATATTCGGCCACGTCCACGGCAATCCGATGTACCGGGACAAATCCAGCCACAGCTTCTGCGCCTGCGTGGAACGCATTGATTACCGGCCCGTTCCGTTTGATACGGTGAAAAAGGAGATGGCAGGCTGCGGGATACTTGAGGAGAGTATGAAAGAGGAGCAGAAATAGGGACGAGCAGAAATAGGGACGAGTGTAAACAGGGACGGAGAGGGGCAGTAAGGGGGGCTCTGAGTATTTAAGAGCCGCCCCAAGGTCCGGATCAGTCCAGGTAACTGCCGACCGGAGATGAATTATACTGTTTTTTAACTTCCATCAGAACGGAGCCGTCCTCCTCTACCGTTTCAGACAGAATTTTGTACTTTGCGCCGCTTCTGTCAAGCTGAGTTTTATACTTATCTACATCGGCCCTGACCATTTTCACCGCATAGTCATGCCCCAGATCTTCTTTCAACATAAAATGCAGAGTCTGCGTAATACATGCCGCTTTAATTCTTTTCATTCTAAATACCTCTCTTTCATG
>CATWBR010000081.1 GCA_958349075.1 uncultured Clostridium sp. | reverse complement strand
GGCCAATGTCATTTAGTTAAGACATCAGCAAGGGTGCACCTTATAGAGCAAGGTATATAGAGATATGTACCCTGCTCTTTTTTTGTAACTTTTGTAACTTTTCAGAAAAAGCACTTGACAAGAATATAAAAATTTGCGGCGAAGCCCCTTGAATGTAGTACATTTTGGAGGTAACGCCTATGATATTTGCTGAGCATGTAAAAAACAACCTATTATCCCTTATCCAGGAGATGGCAGCTTCCCCATGGCTATTCTCTAAAAACCCGGAGGCTGATTTTTCAAGAAGCAGAAAACTTGATTTTGCATCTACAATTCAACTGATCCTTTCCATGGAAAGCGGCAGCTTAAAAAAAGAATTACTGGATTATTTCCATTTCTCCGTTGATACACCTTCTGCTTCAGCTTTTAGCCAGCAGAGAAACAAACTGCTTCTGGAGACATTCCAATTTTTGTTTTATGATTTTAATTCTCTTTTTCCATTTCAAAAGAACTATAATGGCTATCAGCTATTGGCCTGTGATGGTTCTGACCTGAATGTTGCCCGTAATCCCAAAGATACAGACACCTATTTCCAATCCCTGCCCACGGATAAAGGATTTAACCAGATTCATCTAAACGCTCTCTATGACCTATGTGAAAAGCGGTATACAGATGTTGTGATACAGCCCGCGCGAAAAGAAAATGAGTCTCTGGCAATGACGCAGATGATTGACCGCTGCACGGGACAAAAGAAAACAATTTTCATTGCTGACAGAGGGTATGAAACCTATAATATTTTCGCCCATATCCAAGAAAAAGGGATGTATTATCTGATTCGTGTAAAGGATGGAGGAGGGGGCAGCATGACAGGAAGTTTTGAACTCCCTGACGAGGAGGAATTTGACCACGCCATGCAACTTATATTGACCCGGAAACAGACAAAGGAAGTAAAATCCAATCCGAAACAGTATAAGTTCCTTCCGAAAGCAAGCCCTTTTGACTATTTGGATCTGCACGACAGAAAGTTTTATACCTTACATTTCCGGGTGGTAAGGTTTGCTATTTCAGAAGATTCTTACGAGTCCATTATTACAAATCTGCCAAAAGAAGACTTTCCAGCCGAAGGAATAAAGAAGATTTACGCAATGAGGTGGGGGATTGAGACGTCTTTCCGGGAATTGAAATATGCAATCGGGTTAAGTTGTTTCCATTCAAAAAAGGTGGAGTATATCATGCAGGAAATTTACGCGCGTCTGATTCTCTACAATTATTGTGAGACCATCACGATGCATGTAGTGATTCATCAAAAGGATACAAAATATGTTTACCATATGAATTACACAATAGCAATCCATATATGTCGTTATTTCCTGCGAAATGATATTTCTCCACCCGATGTTGAGAAGTTGATACAGAAGAATCTTTTACCTGTCAGACCTGGGCGCTCAGACCCTCGCAAAGTCAGGCCTAAGTCAGCGGTAAGTTTTCTGTATCGAGTCGCTTAACTTCTACAAAAGTATATCTCTTTTTCAGACAGATGACAATCTGTCTTTTTGTGTTACTTGAATACAGACAAATCTTCTCCTAAAAGCAAAAAAACAGGCAGAGATAAAAGTTCAAATATCTCTGCCTAAATAGAAGTCACTATGTCAGTGTCTTAACTAAATGACATTGGGGACTAGGCTCCCCTTTTTATTAAGCAGGATAATTCCCTGTTTAATAAAACCGCTCCGCGGAGGATGCGCACTGCGTTCCAAGGTAATATGGCCGCTGAGGCGGCCGCGCTCCGGCGCGCGAGTCTGCCCCAGCAGACTCGTCATTTTAAACAGGATAATCCTACCGGATTGTCCGTGTTAGAAAGACACGCGGCCAGGGCCGGAAGAAAGGCGATATTGTATTTTCCCCTCGTAATATGGTATGATAGACCTGCTAAATCTGAAACGTTCATGCAAATACGGGGGGAGCTATGAAAATTCGGGTCAGGTATTTTAACAAAAAGAAGTTTTTTTCGGGCTGCGTTTTACTGCTGCTCGGAATCTGTATGCCATATTTTCTGACAATCAATATGTGGAATATTCCGGAAAAGGCCTATGACGCCATCGTCACACAGGACAAGCTGGAATTGTGGACGGCGGGAATGAAGCTGGGGGCGCTGAATTCCATCCGCGCATTTCCCCACTATTTCGGGGCGTTCATTATCGCTGAATCCATCGAGCTGGACAGCGACCACAAGATCACAAAGTGGCTGAAATCGGCCATTGTCTTTTGCATCATCCCACTGATTTATACAATTATCAGTGCGGTCCACCAAATTAAGTATGATTTTGGAATACCGGCGCTGTCTCTTATCATTCTGCTGATCCTGCTGGGGAAAAATGATTATAATTACGTCAGCCTGTGGAAAAAAGCCATGCTAATTCTGGTGTTTCTGTCGGCGCTCCAGTTTCTGGACATTATGCCATGCTTAAAGGGGCTGCCCACAGGCAGGGGAGAGATGTCTAAGGACATCAAGATAATCGCCGAATTTCTCGAGATGGAACCCGAGATGAACGGGACCGTAGCGATTTTCTTTGCTCTTTTGATGTTTATGGGAGTACTTCTCTTTCTGCTGATCCGGGATGAGAATAACCTGAAAGTGATGAATGAGCTGAAGGCCCAGAATGAGAGGATGGTCATGGATACCAGGCTCCGTGTCCTGGAGAACCGGACCTATCTGGAGATGCGCCATCTGGTTCACGATCTCAAGTCGCCGCTTACATCGGCCCAGGCGCTGGTGGGCGTGGTCCGGATGTCCTGCGATACCAGGCAGATGTCAAAGGAATCGGGATATTTAAGCCAGGTAGAGTCGGCTGTTGAGAAGATGAGCGGGATGATTTCCGAGATTCTTTATGAGAACCACAGAACCAGGATTTCGACGGATGAAATACTCGACTCTGTTTTATCCCAGATTTCCGTATCGGAGTATTCGTCACTGGTCCATGTGTCTAACCGGGTTCCGGAAAAGTACCTGCTTGTCAATAAAATACGGTTTTCCAGGGCGCTTATCAATCTGATTGAGAACTCATTTTATGCCCTCGCCGAGGAGGGGGGGAATATTGATTTTATTGTGGATAAGGCCAGCTCTGACGGGGAAGAGACGATCTGTTTTAATATATCCGACAACGGAAAAGGAATTGATGAGGATACGCTGTCGCTCATCTGGGAGCGGGGATTTACTACCAGAAGTTCACACGGACTGGGTCTGAGCTTTGTAAAGAAAGTGGTGACGGATTCGGGCGGGACGATAGAGATAGACAGTGAGATTGGAAAAGGGACAAGCATTATCCTGATAATGCCTGAGGATAAAGAGGAGGAGTGTAATGAGCAGCAGTGCAATTAAAATTATGTTGATTGATGATGAGGCGGAGATTCTCTGCGCGCTTAAAGCGGTGATAGAGACACAGAGATGGGAGGGGGTGATTGCCCAGAACGTCAGGCAGGCGCTGGAACTGTATGAGAAGAGTGCACCGGATCTTATCCTGATCGACTACCATATGCCGCATATCAATGGGGTGGAGGGAGTGAAAATGTTCCGGAAAATCGATCCCGACATTCCTATCATTGTATTTACGATAGACGAGGATCAGGGGATTGCCGACAAGTTTCTGGAGGCCGGCGCCAGTGATTTTGCCACAAAGCCCATCAAGGCGCCGGATATCATTTCCAGGATCCGTGTCCATATCAGGCTGATGGAGAGCAAGAAGACGAAGAAAAATGAGTTCGAGCCGTTTCTCGTCAAGGGCATCGGAACCTCTACGATGGAGCTGATTAAGGATGCGATGCGGGGGCAGACGCAGTACCTTACCGTGGAGGAGATCTCGGAGAAAACGGGGCTGGCTTATCAGACTACATACCGCTATCTCCAGCACCTTACCTCGGACGAAAAAGTGGATGTAAAGAGCAGTTACGGCAAGAAAGGAAGGCCGAAACAGAGCTATTTACTGTTGTAAATTGTATGAATCTATTAGAAAAGAGCTGTTTTGAAATGGTTTTATAGTTAAAATCACGAAAAAACGGCTCTTTTTTTGTCTATTTCTACGAGAGATAAATAAGAGAAAAAATAGAAGTTTGGGATGGCCTATGATACTATGATTTTAACAAAAAAATAACGCAGGAGGGAAATATGAGAAAGAAATCAGTTGCAGTTTTAATGTGCCTGGCGCTGGCCATGGCGGTGAGCGGATGTGGAGAAAAGACCTCCCAGGGCAGCGGGCAGGCTAAGGTGGAGACACAGGCCGCAGGCGGTGAGGCTCAGGCAGCCGTGGAGGTTGAGGGACTCAAGGAGGCTATTGCCGAGGCGCCGGTTCTTCTGACTTCCGTAGGACAGAGCGCCGATTATGAGATGGTTAAAACGATGCTGGATAAGAACAACATCAAGTGTGAGAAAAACAGCCTTGCCACCTCGGCAGATCTGGAAGGGATTAAGACGCTGATGCTGGCCGTGGGTGGTTCTTCCAAAGGACTTGGGGCTGCCGGGATCGACGCCAACGGTGAACTGGAGCGTGTGGCCGAACTGATCGGCGCGGCGGATGAGCAGGGAATTGTTATTATTGCGGTGCATGTGGGCGGAGAGGCAAGGCGCGGTGATTTATCCGACAAATTCATTGCTCCGAGTTTTGAAAAAGCAGACTATGCCATCGTAGTGGCGGATGGAGATAAGGACGGCCTCATGAAGGGTCTTGCGGCACAGGCGGGAATTCCTTTCGACGAGGTGAGCAGCATGGCCGACGTGGTTCCGAAACTGGGCGCCGCTTTTAAATCTTAAGTTTCAGGGGGTTACATATGAGTATTGAGCTGATAATATTTATAGCCATGGTTGTTGTGTTCGTGGCAGGCTGTTTTCTTCTGAAGCTGCCTGTAAGTCTTTCCATGGTGCTGGCGGCTGTCGTCGGAGCCCTCGTGGGAGGATACGGTTTTCCGCTCCGTCATCTGATTGAGGGAACCTTCTCCTACGTGGATACGATTCTGGTTATTACGACCGCCATGATTTTCATGAAAGTGATTCAGGAATCGGGAGCGTTGGACGCTCTGTCGTCCCTGATTATCGAGAAGTTTCACAAGGCTCCGGCACTGCTGGTCTGCCTGATTATGCTGGTGATAATGTTTCCGGGTATGATTACCGGTTCCTCCACCGCAGCGGTGCTCTCCGCCGGTTCCATCATGGCCCCGGTGCTGATGCTGATAGGAATTCCGCAGCTTGAGACGGCCTGCATCCTGGCCATGGGCGGCATCCTGGGAATGATAGCGCCGCCGGTCAACATTCCGGCTATGATTATCGGAGGAGGAATTGATATTCCTTATGTTGGTTTTGAACTTCCCCTCGCGCTGCTGACATTTCCGCTTGCATTTATTTTTGCCCTGATGTTCGGGTTAAAATATGTGAAAAAGCTGGAGTACGAAGTGATCAGGGAAAAACTGAACCGTGAGCCGGGCGAAAAATTCGGATTCAAGATTTACATACCGATTTTTGTAGCAATGATTCTGATGGTGCTTAATAAGACGGTTCCTTCGCTTCCCAACCTGGGAATGCCGCTGATTTTCATGATTGCCTCGGTGACGGGACTTTTCACCGGCTACAAAATCAATGTGCAGAAGGTATGCAAGGATGCAGTCCAGAGTGTGCTTCCGGTTCTGGGAATCCTGATGGGTGTCGGAATGTTCATCCAGATTATGACACTGACAGGTGTGCGGGGTTTTATTGTAACAACCTGCCTGAGCCTCCCGAACGGTTTCTTATATCTGGCGATGGCGATTACCATTCCGCTGTTCGGAGCGGTATCTTCCTACGGAGCGGCCTCCGTGCTGGGAGTACCCTTCCTGCTGGCTTTCCTGAGCAAGAACCAGATTATCACGGCGGCGGCTATTTCACTGATTGCATCGCTGGGAGACATGATGCCGCCGACGGCGCTGGCCGGAATCTTCGCAGCCCAGGTAGTCGGTCTCGACAAGTATACCAAAGTGCTTAAAAAGTGTATTGTTCCGTCCCTGATGATTATTGTCTGGGCCATTGCATTTATTCTTCTTGCCAATGTTCTGGCGCCGTATATCGTGATTAAATAAAGGGAGGGATCGGGTATGATTACATTGATTTACAGAGGGATTGTGGCATTAGTCCTGATATTTACCGTCTGGAACCTGTTCGACGAAAAAAAGATTACACTGCAGGCCAACGCGGCGCTCGTTGTAATTCCGCTGATACTGAGATTATTAATGATTAAATAAGGAGGCAGACATGAAGAAAAACCATATTACAGCGGCTGTCTGCCTGGCGGCGGCGCTTCTGGTGGCAGCGGTGACGGGACAGAACTTTGCGTCACTGAAAAATCTCGGGGAGATTAAACCGGGATCGGGTGTGACGGGCACAAAGATGCTTTCCGAATATTTTGACGGCATCAAAGGTACGAACATGGATACGGAAGTCTATGTAATGGAGGGTGAAAAACCGGGCGGCAAGGTGCTGATCCTTGGAGGAACCCACGGAAATGAACCGGCTGGATATATGGCAGCCATTACTTTTATTGAAACAGCAAAGGTGGAGGAGGGAACGGTCTACGTGATTCCCTTTACCAACCGGAGCGGAATGACCCATAATGATCCGCAGGAGGCGTCCCCGCAGTATATGCACATTACAACGCCCAGCGGAGAGCGGAAATTCCGCTATGGCTCCAGGGCCTCCAATCCGGTTGACCAGTGGCCGGATCCTGATGTCTATGTGCATGCGGCCTCCGGGCAGCAGCTTTCCGGATCGGAGACAAGAAATATCAACAGGGCGTATCCTGGAAAGCCGGACGGCAATTCCACGGAAAAAGCGGCCTATGCGATAGCGGAGATGATTCGGACGGAGGGCGTAGACGAAACCTTCGACCTTCACGAGGCATCCCCGGAGTACCCGGTTATCAACGCGACGGTTTCCCACGAAAAGGGAATGTCGCTGGCAGCCAGCGGAATGATGGAACTGACCTTTTCGGGCATCCAGATGTCCCTGGAACCGTCACCAACCAACCTGCACGGCCTGACACACAGGGAGCTGGGCGATTATACGGACACGATTCCGCTGCTGATGGAGACAGCCAACGCGTCACAGGGACGTCTGCGCGGGGCGACGAATGAAAAACTGGCCCTGACGGGTAAGGACAAGGCCTATGTCAAGAGCGCCGAGCTGGGTTTTCTGTATGTTCCCTACGATGAGAACGGGCATCCTATTGAGGAGAGGGTCGGAAGACATCTTCAGGGAGTGATCGAATATACGAAGGCATACAACCAGTTGTACCCGGATAACCAGATTGTTTTTTCAAACGTTCCGACCTATACGGAACTGTTCCTGGATTCGGACGGCTCGGATCTGGGCGGAAACAGGCTGGGGAGTTTCATGAACTGAGAATGGACGGCAAAAAAAGTACTGGTTTACAGAACTTTTAAGAGAGATTAGGAGGATATGAATATGAGAAAGAAAAGTTTGGCAATCTTTTTAGCTGCTGCTCTGGCAACATCCGTTACCGGATGCCAGACAAAGACCGCGCCGCCGGCCACGGAGGCGGTACAGGAGTCCGTTGTCCAGACGGAAGCGCCGGAGGAAACACAGGAAGCTCCGGCAGTGGAAGAGGGATGGAAACCTTACGACGAAAACGGCCAGATTAAGCGCGACGACCGTGACGCCAACGGTAAAAACGGCGTGGTATCCACAGGAAAATATGAGGCGTCAAAGATTGGCGCCGATATTATTGAGGCCGGAGGAAACGCCGTAGATGCTGCGGTTGCCGTAGGATTTGCCCTGGGTGTATGCGAACCGCAGTCATCCGGCATCGGCGGAGGCGGATTTATGTTAATCCACTCGGCGGAGACGGGCGAGAATGTGTTCGTAGATTTCCGTGAGCCGGCGCCGGCGTCGGCGGAACCCGGAATGTGGCCGATGGATGAAAAAGGCGAGCTGACGGATGCGACAAAATGGGAAGGCGGACCTTCCGTAGGCGTGCCGGGCGAGGTAAAAGGACTGCTGTATGCTTTGGATACGTATGGCACGATGACAAGAGAAGCGGTAATGAACCCTTCAATTGACATGGCTGAAAACGGATATGAGGTTTCGGCCGTAATGAACAGGGATATGATGGAAGAGTTTGAGAAACTTACCCGGTTCAAGGCTTGTGGAGATATCTATTTGAAGGATGGCTACCCTTACACGGTTGGCGATATAGTTAAAAATCCGGATCTTGCAAAAACCCTCACCATGATCCGTGATAATGGCTCCGATGCATTCTACAAAGGAGAAGTAGCTGAGGCTATGGTAAAAGCAGTCCAGGAATCAGGAGGAATCCTTACCATGGAAGACCTGGCAAACTACGATGTCAAGCTCAGGACTCCGGTCAGCGGCACTTACAGAGGGTATGAAATCCTTTCCTCCCCGCCTCCATCATCGGGCGGCACGACAATCGTGGAGATTCTGAACATTCTTGAAAACTTTGATATCAAGGGAATGGGACACAACTCGGTGGATCACCTTCACACATTGACGGAAGCAATGAAAATGGCATACAAGGACAGAGGTTTCTTTGCAGCAGATACCGATTTTATCGATGTTCCGCTGACAGGAATGGCATCCAAAGAATATGCAAAAGAACTGGCTTCCCAGATCGACCCTGAAAAGGCTCAGATCTTTGAGCACGGAGATGCATGGGCTTATGAGTCCCCACAGACGACCCACTATTCCATTATGGATAAGCAGGGCAACATTGTTGCAGTAACAAAAACAATTAACTACGTATTTGGTTCCGGCGTTGTTCCGGAGGGATACGGATTCATTATGAATGATGAGATGGATGACTTTGACGCCGAGGTTGGCACAGCCAATGAAGTACAGCCGGGCAAACGTCCGATGAGCTCCATGTCACCTACCATCATCCTTAAAGACGGAAAACCGGTTATGACCATCGGCGCACCCGGTTCCCAGAGAATTATCTCCGGTGTGGCACAGGTTATTTCTAATGTCATTGACTTTGATATGGATATCCAGGATGCGATCTCCGCACCGAGAATCCATGCCGGTTCCGACTGGACGACGAGCGATGAGACGATCATGATTGAGACCAGGGTTGACAAAAACGTAATCGAAGGATTAAAGGCTCTGGGGCACCCGGTACTTGAAACCGGAGACTGGATGGATTATCCGTGCGTACAGGCTGTAGAGATGCTTCCCGACGGAACGCTGCGCGGCGGCGCGGATCCGCGGCGTGACGGCAAGGCGGTTGGATATTAACTTCAATTAGGAGCGGGAAAGCCGGCACATTGCAGAATTCATGGCAGTCGCTAAAATACTTTCTGCAAAAGTTTAATACTTTTTACACTTTTTACACTTTTTACTCTTTCAAAGCCGGGAGGCTGAGCCTGTATTTACAAGGTTCAGCCATCCCGGCTTTTCTTGAGTGGCAATGGAAAGTTCGCGAAGCGTGCTTTTCGTTGTTTGCAATCACGCGTATTTATGAATATTTTGACCGTCCTGACTATCTGGAAGAAATACTGTTTTTTATTCCATCGAGTAATAACCGAGAATCCGGTTCACAATGGCGAGCTGGTTCCGGATACGGGTTTCTAACGGTTCTTCCTGCGATACTTCCACGGTGACGGCAGGGATGCCGAGCATTTCGGTGACGGTGCGGTTCAGGCTGCCTGAGGGAGTGCCGTTGTAACAGGAAAAGGGGGCGGAGGTTTTGAGCGTTCCGTCCTGGGATTCCACGATAAGGTCAAAGACAAGCTGATCCATGGTTCCGGAATCGGTGATAATAAGGGAGTTGCCCAGAAAGTCACGTCCGCTCCCCTCGCGGTAAGCCTCATGCAGATCAACGACGAGATCGGGGGAGTATTCCCTGATTTTCAGGAAGATGGAGGCGGCCAGTTCGTCCGTCAAATCCCGGTTCTTATCACCCGGAAAGGAACGGTTCAAATCCCGGTACTGTTCCACGTTCCGCTCCCCATTCCTGCTTCCCGGTGCATTGGCGGGGGAGAGGATAATAAGCGTTCCGCTCTTCAGTTTCCGGTGCTTTTTGAGCTGATCGGCGGCCATCCAGCCGGAAGACTCATCGCCGTGAATTCCTCCGACCACCAGGACTGTTTTCCCAGGGGATCCGCTTTCCACGATGGTAAACCCCGTTTCGAGAGGAGTGTGCTCCATAATCAGTTCCGTCTTCTGCCCCGGCCTTAAAACCGCAATAAGGCAGAGCGTGCACAAAATCAAAAAAAGCAGCAGAACAGGCCGGTAACGGCCTTTTTTCTTTTGTTCGGACATATAGGGATTCACCTCACTGTAATATTTCATACTAAAAAGTATACAACAGCAGAGGATAAAAAGATAGAATGGAAAACATTGCCAATACAAATGTTCCCGGCGTCACGTACAATATAATATTTCTGTTATATACTGGATAAAGATTAAGTCTTTGTTGCAATATCGGTATTTTGCTATACTGAAACTATCCAAATCACGGCCGTGGTTTAACAGGTATTGGAGAGGTAAGGTAATGGATAAAAGTAACTTTTTCACGGCGTCGGACGGAGCTGTCCTCTATTATGAAGACAGGGGGAACGGGGTTCCATTTCTCCTGATGCCGGGATTTTTGGCGACGACAAAATTTTTTGAAAAGAACATTGAAGTGCTGGCGGAGAAATACAGAGTGATTGTCTTCGATCCCAGAGGCCAGGGACGTTCCGCCAAGGTATGCAGCGGAAATACAATGGAGCGCAATGCCCTGGATATCAGGGATCTGATCGAACACCTCCGTCTTGAGGACGTAATACTGGGGGGATGGTCCATGGGTTCGTCGGTGGTGGTTTCCTACGCGTCTATGATGCAGGAGGCGCACCTGAAGGGAATAATCCTGATAGACGGTTCCCTGTTTCCGATGTCACCCGACGGGTGGAACAAACACCGCTCACGGGACTACAACGTGGATAACTGGCTGGAAAATTACATGCCGCTGATCTTTGACAGGGAGGCGTTGTTCGTGGCGGCGATTGTGCCGGGACTTCTGCTGGCAGCTTCCTTTGTTGCGGTCAATCTGGTGACGAACCGGAATAAAAAAGCCGCCGTCACCGTCAGTTACAGCAGAAAAGAGATAATGGAGTCCTTTATACAGGCGGTGCCGGTCCTGCTTCTCCCGGTCATCATCCTGGGCGGCATTTATACCGGGATCTTTACACCGACTGAGGCGGCGGTAACATGCGTCATTTACAGTCTTGTACTGGGAATCGCCTACAGGGAGATGAAGCTGTCGGATCTGCTCAGTGCAATGAAGAAGACGGTTGTAACCTCGGGGATGGTAATGTTTATCATGGCCATGTCGGCCAACTTCGGCTGGATCTTGTCCGCCGCGAAAATCCCGACCACCGTGGCAAATGCGCTGGTGCCTTATCTTGGCAGCCGGCTTGTCTTTACGGTGCTGCTTCTAATCCTGCTTTTTGTGGCGGGCTGCTTTATGGAGGTTCTGGCTCTTGTTGTAATTCTGGCGCCGATCCTGATTCCGATAGGGGTCCAGTTAGGAATGGATACGCTGCACCTGGGAGTCACCTTCTGTATCGCGCTCGTCATGGGACTGATTACACCGCCTTTCGGCATGAACCTGTTTACCGCGGCTGCTGTCTGCGATACCACATTTGTGGAAATTGTTAAGGGGGCTCTGCCCTATATCTGTGTGGCGCTTATCATGATCACCCTGTTTGCGTTTGTGCCCCAGATCACCTTATTCCTTCCCGGATTGATGGCGGGGTGACGGCATGGTGGAGAGAAATTTATTAAAAGGTGTGACGGAGCTGCATGTCCATCCATCACCAGACATACAGCCGAGAAAATTCACTGATTTGGAACTGGCGGAGCAGATGAAGGCGTCCGGAGCAGCGGCCGTCGTGCTGAAATCCCATACATTTCCTACGATGGCGCGGGCGGAAGCCGCGTCGAGGGCGGCCCATTTTCCCGTGTTCGGTGCCATCACCCTCAATGATGAGGTAGGGGGATTCAACCCTGCAGCGGTGGAGACGGCCCTCAACCTGGGAGCTAAAACGGTATGGATGCCTACAAAGAGCGCGGAGAACCACAGGAAATATTTTAACCTGCCGGGCGGTTTGAATGCTCTGGAAGGGGGCAGGGTGAGGGATGAGTTGGAATCCATCCTGCGCATGATTGCGGACAGGGATGTCATTCTGTCCACGGGGCACCTGTCATTTCAGGAGCAGAGGGCCGTTATTGCAAGGGCCAGGGAACTGGGGGTTAAGAAAATCGTAGTTGATCACCCGGAACTGTCTTTGACAAGGCTCACTGTCCCGGAACAGAAATATCTTCAGGAATACGGCGTCTATTTCCTGCGCTGCGCGGTATATCTGGATTTGAGCCGGTCGTACGGGGATGTGTTTTATAACCTTTCAGAGCTTGGATGTTCCGATACGGTGCTCTCCACGGACGGCGGCAATATCGGACTTCCGGACTGGCCGAAACTGATGGAGGAATATCTCCAGTATCTTCTTAGCCATGGGGTTACGGAGGAGGAGCTGAGTCTGATGACAAAGGACAATCCGGCAAATCTGCTGACCCTTGTATAATAAAATAATTGTGATACAACGAGAGGCATGGCAGTATTTTTTTGTTGAAGCTCAGTAAAAGAGGCAAGGCATCCATAAACCTTAAAAACGGTTTACGGGATGCCCTGCCTTTCCGTGCGGGGAGGGAGTAAGTAGATTATGACATTAAAG
>CATWBR010000080.1 GCA_958349075.1 uncultured Clostridium sp. | reverse complement strand
GGATAAATCCCGCCGGGGTATATCCCCTATCTCCTCCCAAGAGCTTTATTTTCAACTGATCTTTGTCATTCATTCTACAGGCCTCCCCCAAAACACTAATTTTTATCACTTTCTTCAGTATAAAAGTAATGTCAAAAGAAAGCAATGACAAAATGTCAAAAATTACTGCAAAACTCTCGTAATTTGATGCTTTTTTGACAGAATGAGGATATTCTTCATTACAGAAAGATAAATAGGACAGTCGTCGGGAGCAGAGTGGTGATGTGAATGAAAGAATACAGAGTAATTGGAAAAGAATTGTCAAATGATCAGGCGTATGGAAAAGTGATAGGAAATCTTAAATACTGCAGCGATATGCAGACCAGGGAAATGCTGTATATGCGTTTAAAACCCGGTACGGTTACGCACGGAATCATACGCACGCTGGATATCGCGGAGGCGCTCAGGCTGCCGGGAGTAAAAGCTGTCTTTACCTGTGAAAATACACCGGAGACCCTGTATGATCGAGGCAGAGTGGATTCCTGGGAGACGGTGCCGAACCAGGAACGGCTTTTTGACAGACACGTACGTTTTTATGGTCAGAGAGTCGCAGCGGTTGTGGCGACATCGGAACAGACGGCTAAAAAGGCATGCGCCCTGATTCGGGTGGAGTATGAAGAGCTTCCTGCCGCTGTGACGGTGGAGGAGGCTAAGGAGGGGACGCTCCTCATCCACGAAGGCGGAAATGTATATCCGGCGTTCTCTTATGAACGGGGAGATTATGACAGGGCGGAGGGCGACTTTATCCACAAAAGCGAGTCTCATTTTGGCAGAATGACGCATTTGACGATGGAGACCCAGTCCTGCCGGGCGATATATGACCCTTCGGCGGACAAGGTGACTATCTGGTCGGGCTGTCAGACCGTATTCGGCGTCAGAAGCACAGTTGCTGAATTCCTGGGACTTCCTTATTCCAAGGTAAGGGTGATAAAGACCCCAATGGGAGGTTCCTTTGGCGTAAAGCAGGAAACGCTTCTTGAACCTCTGACCGCATACGCGGCCAGGACTTTGCGGGCGGACGTCAGGCTCGTTTATACGCGGGAAGAACAGATCGTCAATACAATGATGAAGCACAGTATGGACGGAACGGTTGAGAGTAAAATTAAAAAAGATGGAACCATTGTCGGGATTTCATTTTCCTGTGAGCTGGATGCGGGAGCTTATCTGACTGTATCCAGGGATTATGCGGCCACAATCGGTGAGAAATTGGGAAAAGTTTACCGGATGTCGGATATCCGGTTTTCCAGCAGCGTTGTCTGCACGAATACACCGATCAACGGCAGTTTCCGTAGCTGGGGGTCCTGTGAAGCCGCCCTGCTTATGGAAAATCACTGGAATATGGTGGCCCGTGATATCGGGATGGATCCGGTTGAATTCCGCTTGAAAAATACCTTAGACCCCTATGAAAAGGATATCGTGCACTCCATCTCCGTTGGGAATGTCCATTTCCGGAAATGTCTGCAAAAAGGCAGGGAGGCATTTCGGTGGGAGGAAAGAAAAAGGGAATGCAGGGAGAAAAACAGGGCACAAGAACGTTACCGGTATGGAATAGGTATGGCAATGTTTTCTCACACCAGTTCTTTTTATCCCTACCGTGTGGATGTGGCCTCGGCGGCTGCAAGACTTCAGGAGGACGGAAGCCTGATTATCCATGTGGGGGTTCATGATCATGGCTGCGGAACCGTGATGGCGATGAAAAAGATTGCCTCTGAAGTGATGGAGATTAATATAGAGAAGATTGAGTTAAATGAGGCAGACAGTGAACACAGCCTTTATGATCACGGCTGTTATGCAAGCAGAACCGTATATTCGCTTGGTCAGGCCGTTAAAAAATGCTGTGAGCGGATTCTTGAAATGGCGGCGGAAATGGCAGCCAGGGCGCTCGGATGCAGTAAAGTTTTTATCCGTTATGAGGAGGGACAGTTCTATATGGAGACCTCGCCTGAAAAAAGGATTTCGCTGTCCGGTGTCTCTGAGCATGCAATCCGGGTCGAAGGCCGCGACATTTACTACGCGAATACTATCAATGCACAGTGCAATCCGGGAGTGCCCGCCGTACATTTTACAGAGGTTGAAGTGGATACATTCACGGGAATGACGAGAGTGGCGGACTGTCTTTCCGTACATGACATTGGAAAAGCCATCAATCCCGATATGTGCAGAGGACAGGTGGGGAGCGGGATTCAGCAGGGAATGGGAATGGCACTATGTGAGGAGATTAAAATCCATCCGCGTACAGGCCGGACCCTGATTACCAATTTGAAAAATTATGACGTGGCTAATTCCTGTGATCTTCCGGATTACCAGACACTGTTGATTGAAGAGCCGGAACAGAGCGGACCCTTTGGAGCCAAATCCATCGGTGAGGTGGTTGTGGTGCCCGTAGCTCCGGCGATTGTTGCGGCTGTCAATAATGCTTTGGATACCAATCTTACCAGATTGCCGCTGACTCCTTCCGTAATTCTGGAGGCTCTGGAGAAAAAACGGACGGCATATCCGGTAAAGCAGCAGAAAAAATGAGGTGAAACTGATGAAAATTACTTTTATATTAAACGGAGAACCGATGGAGCTTGAGGCTCCGGGGGAAAAAAGACTGCTTGATTTTATCCGGGAGGATTTGCTTCTGACGGGAACGAAGGAAGGGTGCGGCGAGGGTGAATGCGGCGCCTGCACAGTGGTGTTGAACGGGCTGGCGATCCATTCTTGCCTGGCAGTCGCCGGACAGCTCCAGGGCGGGAGGCTTTTGACCATAGAAGGTCTGGAGAAAAACGGGGAGATGGACGAGATACAGAAGGCTTTTATCAAAAAGAGCGCCGTGCAATGCGGCTTCTGCACCAGCGGGATGATTATGTCCGCTAAGGCGCTGCTGATGAAGAATCCTCATCCTGATGAGGATGAAATTAAAATTGCCATAGCGGGCAATCTCTGCCGCTGTTCCGGTTACCGTGAAATTAAAGCGGCGATAAAATCAGCGTCGGAAATCAGCGGATAGGAGGAGAGAAATGGCAAATTACACAAGTTTGTATCTTCAGCCCGAAACTCAGGAGGAGCTTTTGAAATGTCTTCCGGAGCTGACGCAAGCCTCTGTGGTTTTGGCGGGAGGAACGGATCTTTTGCCCAGGCTCCGCAAAAGCAGCGGAGAACCGGACATTTATTTGAGTCTGTGGGGAATAGAATCGTTCAGGGAGATTACACTGGAACAGGGATGGCTGAGGATCGGCGCAATGGTCACTCACGATAAAGCTGCTGCCGATCCGCAGATTGAAAGGTACTTCCAGGCGCTTAAAATGGCGTGCCGGAGAGTCGGATCCCAGCAGATCCGAAATAAGGGAACGCTGTGCGGCAGCATTGCCAATGCCTCACCGGCCGGTGATATTCTGCCCTGCGTATTTCTGTTTGAGGGAGAAATAGAAGTTGCCGGAGTATCCGGTACAAGGTGGGTGAGAGCGGAAGACTTCGTAGGAGGAAATGGAAAAATAAAACTGGGCTGCGGCGAGATTATTACAGCGGTCTGTCTGCCGGTTAAAGACAACCTTCAGAGTTGTTTTGTAAAATTGGGCAGCAGACGGGAAGTGACGATTGCTCAGATATCAATGTGTGCGGCCTGGGAGGTAAATAGAGAATGCCCTGAAAAGAGGGAAAATCTCAGGGCGGTGGCAGGGGCCGTGGATGTCAGGCCGCTCCCCTTTGACGGGAAAGAATTGTCTGAGGCGGCATCGGGCGATGAAGACGCCGTCCTGCGTGTATCGCAGAGGCTGAGAAACCAGATTTATGATATCCGGATAAAACGGCAGAGAGAGTCAAAACTCAAGCTTACGGAGGCCGAAAAACTGTATAAGGAGCGTGCGGCAAAGGGACTGATTTGTGATATAGCCGCGGCGATCCGTACAGGCTGTGCTGTGGAATGTCCGGAGAATAATTAGGAAAGCAGCAGCAAATCCTCCGGTTCCACCCGGAGCCACGCGGGAATGGAAGGAAGGGCGGATGCTTTTGAGGTTTTTCCTGGCGTCCATCGGATCCCGTTCTCCAGGCAGATTTCCCATTCAAAGGGCAGGGCGGAAATAACCGGCTCTTTGACCGGGATGAGATTTGCTCCGGGCAGACTTCTTAGGCTGCCGGCATCCTCCTCACTTAGCGGAATCAGGGAGTGGGGGCGTATGCCGACGGCCTTTGCCGTATCCGGGATATCTTTATCCGTGGAAAGGGTGAGATTCCAGTCCACGGCCAGGAGGCTGCGCGTTCCAAGCCTTTGGATGGCCGATATGTTCCGGCATCCCGTCAGAAGAGCCGCCTGCCGGACTCCCGGGTTTTTAAAGATATCTCCGGTGGGACCGGAACAGAGGATTTGTCCCTGTTCCATGACAATCAGGTTATCACAGAGCTGGTAGACTTCATCCTTGTCGTGCGTCACAAGAATGGAGAGGCCGTGATAATCCTTCAGCACATGGAGCAGTTCCAGGCGCAGCGTCTCCTTAAGGCTTGCGTCCATTGCGGAAAACGGCTCATCCAGCAACAGAAGAGCGGGGGAGCTTGCAAGGATCCGGGCCAGGGCGGCTCTTTGCTGCTGTCCGCCGGATAATTTGTCCGGATAATACTTTTCAAGACCTGACAACTGGAAACGCTTAAGTGAGGCGGCAATGATTTCCCTTCGGTTTTTGTCTCTGCGGCTGATACCGGCGCCTACATTTTCCTCTACGGTCATGTTGGGGAACAGGGCGTAATTCTGGAAGAGGTAGCCTGTTTTTCGAAGCTGCGGCCGTAAGCTGATCCGGTCATATGAGGAATAGAACGTCTTCTCATCCAGCCTTATCAGGCCGCTGTCGGGCTCCACCAGACCGGCTATGGATTTAAGTCCCATACTTTTTCCGCAGCCCGACGGGCCAAGAATGCCCAGACAGCCTTTGCCGTGTGTGAGCCTGAACTCCAGAGTGAAGTCGTGGAGTTCTTTTTTTATATCTACGGTCAGCATCATTTACTCCTTATCGTTTAATCTTTCCATTTTGCAGTTTGGGCGGCGCGGCTCATCAGGAGCAGGGCGGCGAATGCAAAGACCAGCAGGACTCCGGCATAGACAAATGCAATGTCCATTCGCCCGGCCGCAGTTTCGGAATAGACGGCCAGCGGGAGAGTCCTCGTTTTTCCTGCGATATTGCCCGCCAGCATCGCGGTAGCCCCGAATTCACCGAGGCCTCTCGTGAATGCAAGCACACTGCCCGAGAGCAGGCCCGGGACGGAATTTGGCAGAAGCACACGGAAGAATACGGCCGTTTCGCTCATGCCCAGCGTCCGGGCGGCATCTAAAAGCCGCGGATCCACCTGTTCAAAAGCTCCGCGTGCGGAACGGTACATCAGCGGAAAAGAGACAAATGCAGAGGCGATGACGGTGGAGATAAATGTAAAGGCGATTTTCACACCGAATACATCGAGAAAAAAACGCCCGAGCGGCCGGTTTACCCCGAAGAGACAGAGCAGGAACAGTCCCGCTACCGTGGGGGGAAGGACTAGCGGGAGTGTCAGAATGCTGTCCAGGACTGCCTTCAGGCGCCGCCGCTTTACCTTCATAATCTTCCAGGCCAGTACGGTTCCCGCCGGAAAGACGATGAGAAGGGAATAAACCGCCGTTTTAAGCGAAATCAATACAGGTGAGAGTTCCATTTTACCTCCTTATTTTCTAAATTCCGTATTGCCGCAGAGTTCCCGTTTCCAGACCCTGCCAAAGGAATGCGGGGTCCGGGCGGCAGAAGCTACTCTGCCAGTGGGGTGAATCCATAGGAAGAAAATGCCTCTTTTGCCTCATTGTTCTTTAAATACTCAAGGAAAAGAGCGGCTCCGTCATGATCCTTTGTGTCGGACAGAATCGCGGCGGGATACAGAACGCGTTTGGCCAGACTTCCTTCCGGAGCGGATGCTATCACTTTAACTCGGTCCGTCGTCGCCGCATCCGTGGCATACACGATTCCGGCGTCGGCGCTGCCTTCCGCAACCCAGTTTAAGACTTCCGTCACATTGGTGCCGAGGCTGAATCTGCCTAAAAGAGAATCCCAGAGGCCCATCTGTGTCAGCGCCTCACGGGCATACTGGCCGGCAGGGACGCTGTCGGGATCTCCGATGGCAATTGTGGGGGCTTTTTCAATATCGGCGAAGGCGGTGTAATCATCCTCGTAACCTTCGGGCACGATCAGGACAATCTGGTTTTCCAGGAGCATGGTGACGGAATCCTTGTCCACAAGGCCTTCCTCATTTAAGGCATCCATCTGCTTTGCAGCGGCAGACAGGAAAAGATCCGCGCCCAGACCCTCCTCAATCTGTTTCTGGAGTTTTCCTGAGCTGTCATACGTTCCCGTCACGGTATAGCCGGGGTTTGCTTTCGTGAAACCGGGGATCAGGACTTCTTCCATAACCGGTTTCAGGCTGGCTGCCGCTGCAATAAAAATTTCACCGGTTTTTTCGGTCTCTTTTTGTACGGAACTGTCTTTCTGTCCGGAGGCGCAGGCGGTCATGGCCAGCATGGACAGCAGCGCCACGGAGAGAACGGTTTTTTTGATTCCTTTATTGTACCGCTTTTTTTCTGTTAAACTTCCCATTTTTCTTAATTTCATATCTTCCCCTGCTTTTATATCATTTATCTTGCGCATTCTGATGCACTTCCTCTTAAGATTCCAAGTCCGTGGGGAAGCTCTTCGATAATAAAACCGATGCTTTCACGTACGGCTTTCGGGCTGCCGGGCAGATTGACGATCAGGGTTTTTCCCCTGATTACGGACACGCCCCGGCTGAACATCGCCCTTCTAGTCACCTGCATGGACAGGCTGCGGATGGCCTCCGCAATGCCCGGGGCATTCCGCTGCGCCACGGCCATTGTAGCCTCCGGCGTGGTGTCGCGGGGGGAAAATCCGGTGCCGCCCAGTGTCAGGATGAGACTCACCTGGCGGCTGTCGCTCAGGCGTATTAAGTGTTTTTTCAGTTCCTCCGGTTCATCGGGGATCAGGATGGATTCCACGAGCCGGTATCCTGCATCCGCCAGGAGGCTGGCCGCCGCGGGGCCGCTTTCATCGATGCGTTCCCCTCTGGAGCCCTTATCGCTGAGGGTGATGACGGCGGCGGTGAAGGGCCTATTTGGATCCGGCGGACAAGAGTCAATCCCGGCTCCCGGGTATAGGCGGCCGCCTTTCAGAACCCGGGCGAATACGCCCCTGGTCGGCATGATACATTCTCCGACCCTGTGGTAAATCGTGCAGTGGTGGTGGCATTCCTTGCCGAGCTGTGTAACCTCCAGGACCACGTCCCCGGCCGTCAGGGTTGTGCCCACCGCAAAACAGGAAAAATCAAGGCCCTCCACGAGAAGGTTTTCACCAAAATCGCCGTCCGAGACTCCGCCTCCTTTTTCGTTGAATTCCCGGACGCGTTCCGCGCTTAAAAGGCTTACCTGACGATGCCAGGAACCGGCGTGGGCGTCTCCGGCGATTCCGTGTTCCGCGATGAAGTCGCAATAAGGTACGGGCCGTTTTTCGGTACCCTTCTTTTCACTGATACAGATTGCTTTTATGGTTCCCATGATCAGCCTCCTATTTTTGACATGTTGTCCCGCTCGGCATTACGGTGGTTTTCACCGAAATGATGGCAGGCCGGTTTTTGGGCGACGGCGGTAAGCAGGGCCTGGCGGAGGGCATTTTCGCTCCCATCTTCCCCGAAAAGCGGTTTGATGCAGATGGTGCCCTCATATCCAAGGCAGCTTTTGAGAACGCCTCTTGCCGTCAGGCGTATCCGGTTGCAGTTTCCGCAGAAATTGCCGTGTACGGCGTTTATAAAGCCGATACAGCCGGAGAAGCCGGGGATGGCGTAATAGACGGCGGGGCCGAAACCGCGGGCCGTATTCAGGCGTTTAATGCCGGGATACCGGGAGGAGAGCAGGGATAAGAGTTTCCTGTGATCCAGGGCGGGAGGCAAAGAACCGCCAAGCGGCATGGCTTCAATAAAACGGATATCCACCGGCAGACTGCGGGACAATTCGGCCAAATCCAGATAGTCTGTGACAGGAATGCGCCCGTCCATAATGACGGAGTTAATTTTTACCGGTATTCCGAATGAAACGGTTTCACGGACTGCCTCGAGCAGCCCGGGCAGCAGCGGAGAACCGGTGAGAGCCGCATAATGCTCCTCGTCCAGCGTATCCATACTGATATTGATACCGTCGATTAAAGCCTCCTTCAGTTCGGACAGATGGCGGCTTAAAAGAGTGCCGTTGGTGGTCATCGTAACGCTTTCGATTCCGTCCAGCGCCTTTAAATCCTTTATAAGGCGGCAGCAGCCGTCCCGGAGAAGCGGCTCCCCGCCGGTGATTCTCAGATGGCGAATCCCCAGCAGGGCGGCTTCCCGGCAGAAGGTGAGAATTTCTTCTGCGGTTAACAGGTCTTTCTCCTCCAGAAACGGAGCATCGCCGGGCCTGCAGTAGGCACAGTTTAAATTGCAGCGGTCCGTGATGGAGACGCGCAGATAGTCGATTATTCTACCGTAAGGATCTTTCAAACACACCGCTTTTTCCTCCTGATTTGCGGAGAAGGCAGATTTCTCCGATTGTCATGGTCTTGTCCACCGCCTTACACATGTCGTAGATGGTGAGAAGCGCAACCGACACACCGGTCAGCGCCTCCATCTCCACACCCGTCCTTCCGGTGGTGCGGACCGTGCACACTGCCTCAACCTCACACGCGTCCCCGTTTAAAGAAAAGGAGACTCCCGCATGGGTCAGATTTAACAGGTGGCAGAGCGGTATCAGGTTTGAGGTCTGTTTGAGGGCCATGATGCCCGCAACCCTGGCGACTCCCAGTACATCGCCCTTTTTCATCTGTCCCGCCTGTAAAAGTTCAAAACATTCCCGGCTCATGGAGATTTTTCCCGAGGCGGAGGCTTCACGGTCTGTTTCGGCCTTCTCCCCCACATCCACCATGACGGCATTGCCGTTATCATCAAAATGAGTAAATTCCATCATTACACCCCCTTGCCGAAGCCGCAGTTCGGAAACGTACAGACAGGGCAGGAGAGGCACAGGCCGCCTTCCCCGAGGGCGTCGAGCTCCTCCCTGGAAACGGGATCCTCTGCCATCAGGCGCGGAAGTACAAGATCGAAGATGGTCCGCCTTGCATACATGACACAGCCGGGGAGGCCGACGATGGGAATGGCACGTCCGTTTTTCTCATAGTAGGCCAGCAGGAACATGGCGCCCGGAAGAACCGGCGCACCGTAGGAGACGATACGGGCCCCTGTATTTTTGATGGCCAGGGGTGTCTGGTCGTCGGGATCCACACTCATTCCCCCGGTGCAGCAGACGATATCGGCGCCTTTGCCGATCGAGGCAAGGATGGCATCCGTAATCCGGTCCGGATCATCGGGCAGCGTGGCGTGTGAAACAATTTCGGCGTTAAACTCCCTGAGCTTTTCTTCGATGACAGGGGTAAAGGTATCCTCGATCCTGCCCCGGTAAACCTCATTTCCCGTGGTGACAATGCCGGCCTTTTTGAGGGTGAAGGGGAGAAGGGAGAAGATGGGCTCTTTTCCGGCCGCTTCTTTTGCCCTCTCCATAATTCCTTTTTCTATTACCAGGGGGATGATTCTGGTTCCCAGAAGCTTATCTCCCGTTTTTACAGCCGTATCCCCGTGACGGCAGGCGATCATCATTTGCCCCAGAGAATTGACGGCTTTCAGTTTATCCCTGCGGATTTTAAACAGTCCGTCGGCCGCGGCGGTCAGCTCGAGTTTGCCCTCCTTGACGGCGGAACGTTTCATGCCTTCGTTCATGCAGATTCCGCAGAGTACCTCCGCGGCCTCATTCTCATGCAGCATGTTTTCGTTTTTTTCCCATATGTAGAGATGCTCTTTTCCGACGCTTAAGAGCACGGGAATATCTTCCTCTGTCACAATATGCCCTTTGCGAAATACGGCGTCTTTTGTGACGCCTTTGATAATCTGGGTGATGTCGTGGCAGAGCACACAGCCGGCGGCATCCTCGGTTTTTATTAATTTCATCCGTTTTCCTCCTGATTTTTAACGGCGTTCTTACCGCTTCTTAAGCTCCGTACCCGAATGAGTTCGGCAGCAATGCTCACTGCTATCTCGGCCGGGGTAGCGGCCCCGATGTCAAGCCCAATCGGGGCATGGACAAAATCCAGTTCCGCCCGGCTGAATCCCGCCTTTAAAAGTTCTTTGGTCAGATAGGCTTTTTTCTTCCTGCTTCCCATGACTCCGATGTAGGCGGCGGGAGACTTCATGGCAAACGCCTGTGCCTGAAGATCAAATACATGGCCCCTTGTCATGATGACAAAATAGTTTTCCGCAGCGGGAAAGAGACAGCCATCCAGTTTGTCAAATGAGACAACCGATGTGTTGAAGGCATCGGGAAAATCCTCCTGTTTTAAGAATTCCTCCCGGTCGTCGTATACGGCACAGGAGAAGCCGGATTTGGAGAGAAGCGGTACCAGTTCCCTGGCCACATGCCCTCCGCCGAATATCTGCACCAGGCTGTCGGCCGAGATAAGTTCCAGATAGTATTCCCGTTCCCCGAACGTGAGAATGCCCGGCTGCCCCAGTCTGCAGCGTTCCGTGACAATGGCCGGCAGTCCGGAGGGCGGTTCGAAAGCCGGTCCTGCAGGCGCCGGAGATGCCTGGCTGTAAATCCACATGGTTTCCCCTCCGGCACTTTCTTCCCCGGATGACGGAGGAAGTTCCAGGACGAGCCACAGAGAACCCGGCGCCTTGAAAAGAGCGAGGGCGGAGCGGCAGAGAGACTTTATATCCTCCCGATCGGCGCTTATATAGTGGAATGCCGCCTTCACGCTCCCTCCGCAGATCATGCCGACCGGGGAGGCCTGGCTGGACAGATCATACTGCCTTCTGGCGGAGGATTTTGTTACGAGCAGTCTTCCTGCCTCCTGTTCTGCCTCGTATTCGATGGGACCTCCTCCGACCGTCCCGCAGATGCGGCCCTCTTTGCCGGTGAGCATTCTGGCTCCGGCTCCTCTGGGCGCCGAACCAAGACTTTCTATAATGGTGACGGACATCACGTCATGTCCGTTTTCCAGCTCCTTAAGGAGGGAAGAGAGATAGAGCGTTGTTTCATTCATTGTGGTTCCTCCATTTTGAAAAATCTGCCGAAGCATTTTTTAGCCAGTGAGATTACTTCCGCCTCATAGGCAGAGAATTGTTCGAGAAATTCCTTTCCCTCCGCCGTCAATGTGGTTGCGCCGCCGTCGCTTCCGCCCGGTCTCCGGTTGATGGCCGTAATACCGGCCTGAAGTTCCAGCTCGTTTAAAATATCCCAGCCCTTGCTGTAGGAGAGGCCCATCAGGGAACAGGCTTTTTTGACGGAGCCGGTTTGATTGATAAGACGCAGAAGCATGGCGCTTGTCCTGTCGAAAAACGGGGATTCACGTTCCAGGGAGACACTCACCAGAGGGAGAAACGGCTGTCTTCTGTGGCGCTCCAGAAGTTCCTCGAAATCTCCGGAAAGTTCCACGTCACAGAGGACCCCTTCATCGGGTACATGGACAAGGGTCCGGGGAAAACCGGAACGCCTGAGGGCTTCGCGCAGTCCCCCGTCTTCTTTGTATTGACTCAGAAACGGCTGGATTTTTGTACTGAGATACAGGGGATGGCCGCTTTTACCGTCCGCCTGCGGGACGGCGAAATCCGCTCCGCTGTCCAGCAGGTGAAGCACGGTCGACATGGTGAAAAGCGGGATGTCGGCCGGTGTGAACATAACGGGTCCGGGGGTGGAGGAGAGATACGAAAGCCCCATTCGCACGGAGGCCATCATATCGGAATTCTCCCAGTCGTTATTTCTGAGACAGATGACGCCGCTGCGGGCCAGATGACGTTCCAGCTCTTTCGCATGATATCCGGTAATGACAACAATCTCGGCGGCTCCCGCCTGACGGAAGGTATGGATGATTCTTCGTATGACGGACAGGGAACCCAGTGGATCGGATACCTGGAATCCGTCTTTACGCCGCGGTCTGCCTGCCGCGGCTATCAGAGCGTAAAAGGATGGACAGCTCATGAATCCACCTCCCCGCACAGTTTCCGGATCATCCTGTAATCCTCCATTGTATCGGCATCCGTGAGGATTCCGGAGTCGTCGGACGGGAGATAAAGAACTTCCTTTGAAAAAGGCCTAAGCGCGCCGCGCAGACCGTCCGTACCGTCGTGTGACAGGAGAGCCGGAAGGAGTGCTTTGGAGACGCAGACCGGATGGCCTTTCCGCCCCTCGCAGACAGGGATAATGATATCGGCCTCCTGAGCGGCCATCAGGGAAATTGTTTCGGGGGAGATGAGCGGCATATCCGCCGGACAGAGAAAAATTCTATCGGGAAGCGTTTGATCTCCGGCCATCAGGGAGCGGAGCCCCAGGCTCAGAGAGTCGAACATGTGAGATGTCTCGTAGTTACAGTTATGTACCAGGCAGACGGGGAGATCCCGAAGATGCTCCGCCAGTGCTTCGGCCATAAATCCGGTTACTACCGTGACCGGGAGAGATCCGGCTCTGATAAAAGACAGGATCAGCCTGCGTGAAATGCTGTCGTTCCCCAGAGGGAGCGTCGGTTTAAAAGCGCCCATACGTGAGGATAAACCGGCCGCCGCAATAACGGCGGTAAATGTCGGAGATGAATTCATGCGTTACCTCTTTCTCATTCTCATTTTTTCATGTATTTTTCATGTAACGAATTTACTTGTATTGACT
>CATWBR010000079.1 GCA_958349075.1 uncultured Clostridium sp. | reverse complement strand
CTCCCACCCCGCCGCGGCTCACTTCCCGGTTGAATACTTCGGGCATCTATTGACACTTTCCTGTCACCCCTGTCTTATCTCTGTATATCGTATCTTCTCCGGTGTATAAAAGCGCCGCTAATCCGTTTTTTAAAATAGGCTCAGCAGAAATGACACGGCACCCCATGCCGTGTTTACATGCATCGGAAATCATGTATTTTGCGCGCCGAGGCATCTATTATTCTGATTTTTACAGAACCCGGTTTTCTAACCGTACTTTAACCATACATCCTGTATAATGAACACGTGATCACAACACATCAGCAATAAAACACGAAATGACAAACAGTACAATTGCAGCGGCAAAGTTATAAGCAGCAAAGTATGAAGCGGCAAAGTAAGAAGCAGCAAAGTTATAAGCAGCAAAGTAAGAAGCGGCAAAGTAAGAAGCAGCAAAGTAAGAAGCAGCAAAGGATGAAGCAGCAAAGCAAGAAGCAGCAAAGGATGAACCAGCACAATTGCAGCAACAAAATTGCAGGCAGAAAAGCTGTAAACAACAAAACCGCTGACAACAGAATCTGAAACAGCAGATTAAAAACAACAGGAGGTAACAAATTATGTTTAAAAACAAAACTACAATCAGCCTGGCTATCGCAGCCGTTACAACTATGTCAATGGCATTTTCAGCATTTGCAGCCGAGAAAGACTATTCGGAGACTAAATCGGCTCCTGCAAAGTCGGCCGCCTGCGATTACAGTATAGTCACAATGGCTCCTGACGGCAAGCCGGAGCGTTCCTTATCCGAACTTAAGAAGGATAAAGACGGCAATTTCTATGCAACCGCGCCGGACGGGACTAAAATTACCATCTCCACAGCCCGGCCGGAAAATGGCGGGGAGGGAGATGTTACAGTAAGCATTGTCGCTAAGGAATATGCCGGTAAGTAATCAGGCCGGGTGCAGGAATCAGCCGTAGAGCATGCTATTTAAAAAAGGAATGAAAGGATTTGGTGTCGTATGAGGCTTTTGGTTGTCGAGGATGAGGAGGATATGCAGGAGGCGCTGTGCTACGGCCTCAGAAAGCGCGGCTATGCGGTCGATGCATCGGGCGACGGCGCGGATGCCGCGGAACTTTGCCGGATTAATGATTATGATCTGGTGGTTCTTGACTTAAATCTTCCCGGCCTGGACGGCCTGGAAGTACTGAGTTATATCCATTCTTTAAATCAGTCCGCAAAAGTGCTGATTCTTTCCGCCCGCTCTGAGATTTCAGATAAAATTACGGGTCTTGACTGCGGAGCCAGCGATTATCTCACCAAACCGTTTCATTTTGACGAGCTGGAGGCGCGCATCCGTGTGCTGCTGCGCCGCTCCTTTGTCCAGGAGGAGGCTGTCTTAAAATGCGGGAGCCTCCTTCTCGACACAAACTTAAAGACCGTAAGTTATGACGGCCGGCCGGTGGAATTGTCCATGAGGGAGTTTTCCATTCTGGAATATCTGATGGCGGGAATGGGGCGGCCGGTCAGTGCGGAGGAGCTGTTGGAGCATGTGTGGGACAGCGAGGCCGACCCGTTTTCAAATCAGGTTAAGGTTTACATCAGCGTAATACGGCGCAAGCTCCAGGCGGTAACCGGGAGAGAGATTATAAGGAGCATCCGGGGAGCCGGATATGTGATTGACAGGGAGGAGGAGCCATGTTGAAAAAAATATCGCTTCGCATGAGGCTGACTCTTCTGTCTGCCATGGTAATGGCAGGGGTGGCAGTTATTCTGACAAGCATGTTCCTGCTTGGCGCCGACCGGATTTTTGTGCAGGATTTGCCGAATCAGATTTCCTTCCAGCCGCAAGATGTGATGATTTCCACCGAAATCAGAGGCAGACAAAAGACAGAAGATTCTCAGGATATCACATTTACAATCAGAGCGGCGGGAACCCGGTTTAATGTGTGGGGAATGGCAGGCCTTCTTCTGATGCTTGTCTTCGGAACGGGTGCAACCTGGTTTATGGCAGGTAAGGTATTGAAACCGCTCGGTGAGTTGTCAAACACAATAGAAGAAATCAGCGGCAACGATTTGTCGCGGCGTGTGGATAAGGAAATACAGGACAGGCAGGATGAGATTGGGCGGCTGGCCCTGTCTTTTAACAATATGATGGATAAAGTCGGCGCCTCATTTGACAGGCAGAGGCGCTTTTCGGCCAGCGCGGCCCATGAGCTGAAGACACCCCTTGCTACGATGCTGGTGAATCTGGAAGTGATGGAACTGGACGGGCAGACTTCCCCGGCACGCATGGAGAAAGTCCTGTCCGTGGTTAAGACGAATACGGAGCGGATGATACGGCTGACGGAGGATCTGTTCCGGCTGACTTCCGATAAGGACAGCGAGATGGGGGAGGAAGTTCTGCTTGGCGAGGCGGTTGCGATTGCAGTGGATGAACTGTCGTCCCTGCTGCAGGAAAAGCATCTCTCGGTATCGGTTCAGGATATGGCGGGAATTAAGATGACCGGAAACCGCGTTATGATTTACCGTGCAATGAGCAATCTGATTGAAAATGCAGCAAAGTATAACTGCGACGGCGGCAGTATAAATGTCACGGCAGAAGCGGCAGAGCATAATGTCACTGTGAAAATCGCAGATACGGGAATTGGAATCCCCGAGGAGGATCTGCCCCATATTTTTGAACCGTTTTACCGTGTTGACCGCTCCAGATCCCGCGCGGTAGGAGGAGCCGGTCTGGGCCTTTCCCTGGTGGGAGACATTGTAGAAAAACATGGAGGGAAGACGGCAATAAGAAGCGTACCCGGTGTGGGAACGGAGATTACGGTCGTATTTCCTGTTTGATTTTCCATTTCCTGAAGCAATATCCATAACTGTCTCGTTTTAAGAGCATGAACCTCTTTTTGTGTGAAAGGGAGTCAGGTTTAAATAAAAAGGTCCCAGCGCCGTCTCTTTCCGACACAGGGAAAATAAGAGACAGAAACATGAATTTGATGGGAATGATGGGGGAATGGCATGAATACATTCGAACTTAAGATTACGGCTCTAATTCTGATGGTGATAGACCATATCGGTCTGTATTTTGAGGGGACGCCACTGTGGCTCCGTCTGTTGGGGAGAGGCTCCTATCCCCTTTTTCTGTTCTGTATGGTGTGGGGATACCACTATACAAAAAACCGCAGGGCCTATCTAACCAGGCTGTATTTAATATCATAGGAAACTCCTATGATATTAAAAGCCCTCCGGGCAGGAAGCGCACTCGCGCGAAGATGTAATATGCCGCTATGCGGCCGCGCTCGGCGCAAGAGTCCGTCAAACCGGACTCTTTATTCAGAGTGTCTTTATGGGCTGTTTCTGTTATTACATGAATAAAAAGATGCTCCCTGCCAATGTATACGGAAACCACAATATTTTTGTCTCAATGCTGCTGACCGGGCTTTTGATCAGCACGATTGAACTGTACCGGAAGGACAGGAAAAAGGGAATTGCCCTGCTTTGCGGGATTTTCGGGGTACAGGTGCTGTATTACATAATTCCCACTTTCATCCCGTTTGTGCGAAACTTAAGCGGAGATGTGGTGACCTCATTTATTCCCAATCTCGGGTTGAATGAATACGGCTTTCCATTCATTGCCCTGGGAGTTTTAATGTATTTTTTGAGGGATAAAAAGGATATGCTTTGCGTGGTTTATATTATTTTCTGCATTAGCCAGTTCAGCCAGGAAATGATTGGGGAGCACAGCTTTTATCAGAGCTTTATGATCATCGCCCTGCCGTTTATGATGAAGTATAATCAGGAAAAAGGCCCGGGCATGAAATATTTCTTTTATATCTTTTATCCGGCCCACACATTCCTGTTGTTCTATCTGGCCAACCACGTTTTTTAGCTGGCTTATGCAGGCTGCGGCGGTAAAGAGGCCTTTCCCTATCGGCCGGAAATCAGCGCGCCAGGGAACGCAGCGCTTCCATATCCAGAATGAGATATCCCTGTTTTGTCTTTTGAAGGATTCCCTTTTTGACAAACCCGGCCAGCACATAGAGCAGATGGCGGTAGGTTACTCCGAGATACTCGGAAACCTCCGTGTGCCGTTCCCGGTACAGGCCGTTTCGGGCCGTCATCAGAATAAAATCAGCCAGTCTGTTTTCCAAAGGAAAAGACTGGTTTTTTGAATAGCTGCTTGTATTGCCGAGGGCCTTCCGGCTCAGGTAAAGACAGAGATGGCGCAGAAATTTCCTGTCGTTTAACAGCATATCCCTGCAATCACATATCCGTATGGCATAGCAGGTACAGGGAGTGATGGCTGAGACGCCGTTTGAAAATGTCTGGGCTCCGATCAGCTCTATTTCTCCGATAAAACAGGGAGCATTGATAAAATTAATAAGGGAAATCCGGCCGTTTTCCTGAGTCAGATAAAGTTTTGCCCGGCCGTCAATCAGATAATACAGACAGGAGGGGATGGAACCTTCCTCAAGAAGCATTTCCCCGCTGTTAAAGGTCCTGACCGCGGTAAAGGGCCGCACGTCAAAGTCAAAAAAGTCGTTTAAAGGGAAATGGTTATAATATTCTTCGGTTTGTAAACCGTCTGATTTTAAATTCATCTGAAAATTCCTTCCGTATATAGTGTGAGATTTCTCATATCACAGTATCATCTTTGCTGATATAATGCAAACAAAAATATAAGTGTTTTTTGTGCACCGTGCGGCGGCAGCAAAGGCACCGGTTCATTACCGAAAAACAAAGGGAGGCAGAATTATGGAACAGGAATTTTACTGGAATGGGGTATCGGAGACAAAGACGTTCACCACACCGTTCCACGCGGAGGAATTTACCCGGTATGTGGACAGGGAGAAAACAATTCTGGATGTGGGCTGCGGGTATGGCCGTACTTTGGAGGAGATACACCGGTTGGGTTACGGCAGCCTGATAGGGATAGATTTTTCGGAGGGAATGATAAAGCGCGGGCGGGAACAGTATCCCTGGCTTGACCTGAGAGTGAAACGGACGGAGGAGATTGAGCTGCCGGACGGGAGCGTGGACGCGGTAATCCTGTTCGCCGTATTGACCTGCATCCGGGAGGATGAGAAACAGCGGAAACTGATCGGTGAGATATGGCGAGTCTTAAGGCATGGAGGCATTTTGTACGTTAATGATTTTCTGCTGAATACAGATGCAAGAAATATAGCCAGATACGAAAGATACAGGGAACGCTATCACATATACGGGGTATTTGAACTGCCGGAGGGAGCGGTATGCAGACACCATGCAGAGGGCTGGATTCACAGCCTTTTGTCCGGGTTCGACGGCTTACGGTATGAACATCTTACGTTTACGACAATGAATGGAAACCGGTCAAACGGGTTTTACTTTATCGGAAGAAAATAGCGGGTTAGACACTGCGCAGCCCCCGAACCTTTTTTTGTTGAATATTTGGGCGGTCTGGGGTATGATAGTTTTATAAGACAGACAGCGGGGAAACACCGGGAAAGATTTGGAAGCGTGACTTCGCCCGGTTTTTATGCGTGAGAGGAGAACTCTATGAGATTAGGATTAGGAAAGAAATGGTACACAGCGGCAATGACACTGATGCTGGCTGCCGGACTGTTCACGGCGACATCGTTTGCCGCCAGTGGAAATAAGATTACTTCAATTAAGCTGGAGCTGAAGGATAATTTGCAGCTTGGAAGTGCATTAGATGAGGAAGATGAGCTGGAGATCGACACGACGGCGGATAACTACAGCGTTACGGAGTGGGAGATTGACAATGAGGGATTCACCTGGGGACCGGAGCATAAACCACGCGTGAATGTAACAGTTTCTGCGGAGGAAGACTCTTACTTTTCAGTATCCAAAGACAAGGTAAAGATTAAAGGCGATGAGGCAACCGTATATAAAACAAAGAAGGAAGACTCCCGCACCTTAATTATTACACTGGATCTTAAACCCATGTCCCAGAGAGTGGGTCCCATTGAATACGCATATTTAAACGGTACGGTTGCAACATGGGCTCCGGCACAGGGGGCGGCGTCATATGAAGTTTATCTTTACCGCGACAGCAGGGCGGTGGGCAGCAAAAGAATTACAACGGAAACTACATATGACTTTGGTACGGCGATACGAAAAGACGGCGAGTATTATTATAAAGTCCGTGCCATGGGCGGTGAAGGGATGAAGGAAGGAAAGTATACGGAATCCGAAAGCAAGTACGTCAGCCCTTCCGAAGCGGAAGCCTTAGCCGGTTCGGGCGGCACGGCACAAAATAATTCGCAGGTTACACCGGGGCAGTGGGTGCAGGATCAGAACGGATGGCGTTTCGTTAATCCGGACGGATCCCAGGCTGTCAATAACTGGGCATTTATCAACAGTAAATGGTATTTTTTCGGAGAGGACAGCTACATGGTTACCGGCTGGGTTCAGTGGAAGGAACTCTGGTACTTCATGGGACCGGACGGTGATATGCAGACAAATTACCAGACGCCGGACGGCCATATGGTGAATGGGGACGGAGTCATGATCTGGTAATCGGACGAAGATGGGACAAAACAGCTGAATGCGGCAAAATGGAGGACAGAGAGATGGCAAAAATAGGCTTTATTGGAATGGGAAATATGGGATATGCCATTCTGAAAGGACTTTTGAAGGTATATGGTAAAGAGGATATTATTTTTACGGATGTAAACCGGGAAAGATGCGGGCAGATCTCGGAGGAGACAGGGGTTGCTTCGGCGGCGGACAATGCGCAATGCGCCGCTTCGGCCCAATATATTGTTCTGGCCGTCAAGCCTCAGTTCTTTGCACCGGTTCTTTCCGATATTGCGGGTACTCTGACGAAGAATCATATTGTTATTTCCATCGCTCCGGGCATCACGGTGGACAGCCTGAAGGAAAAGCTCGGGAAGGATAAGAGGATCGTCCGTGCGATGCCGAATACACCGGCTCTTCTCGGAGAGGGGATGACGGGAGTCTGCTATGAACCGTCCCTTTTCAATGAGCAGGAGAAGGAGACAATTAAAGCTTTCTTTGAGTCCTTCGGCAAGATGCAGATCGTGGAGGAGCGTTTAATGAACGCCGTGGTTTGTGTGAGCGGAAGTTCACCTGCCTATGTTTACATGTTCATCGAGGCTCTGGCGGACAGCGCTGTTAAATACGGCCTTCCGAGAGAGGCGGCGTATAAGATGGCCGCCCAGGCCGTAGTGGGGAGCGCAAGGATGGTGCTGGAGACGGGAGAACATCCCGGGGCCCTGAAGGATAAGGTATGTTCCCCCGCAGGAACGACGATTGCGGCCGTATCCGCTCTTGAGGAGTATGGGTTCAGGAATGCCGTAATCAAAGCATCGGACGCCTGCTATGACAAATGTACGAATTTAAAATAAGAATTACCAGGCTGAAATAAGAATTACCAAGCCCGCCATGGAACCGTAAATACGGCATCATGGCGGGCTTTTTCTTGATTCATAGGAAATTACGTCCTATGAATCAAAAACGCTCCGCGAGGATGCACATGCCGCGCAGAGGTAAATGGTTGCAGAAGCAACCCCGCGGCAGCGTAAGAGTTCCGCGAGCGGAACTCCTTGTTCAGTGGCAATGAAAGTTCGCGAAACGTGCTTTTCGTTGTTTGTTGGCGGACTGTTTTGCTGACGGATGCTTACCGTGTATCCTCCGAATCCCCGGATGCAGCCTGGTTCCAGAGAACAATGGAAACCTCGAATTCCTGATCCCCCGGAGTCAGATAGAACTGGCCTCCGTTTTCCTTCACAAGGCTTTGGACACTGGAGAGCCCGATTCCAAACCCCTCATGTTTGGTTGAATGAACCCGGCGGCCTTCGGAGGAATACTCGCCATTCCAGTGATTTTTAACGCTGATGAGCAGATTTCCCTTTGAAATCCTGGAATATACGCTCACGTTCCGCATTTCACACGGAAGCTTTTCAGACGCCTCGATTGCATTTTCCAGAAGGTTTCCAAACAGGAGGCCCAGGCTCCAGCCCTCCAGTTTGAGTACGGGAGGCAGAGTGACCTTCAGGATCAGCGGAACCTTTTTCTGTATGGCCAGCCGCTGATAATAAGCCAGCACCGCGCCAGCTGCATGGTTTTCACACAGAACCGGCCAGGAGGACTGTTCCGTGCTGCTCTCATAGCCCTTTATATAACTGCGCAGTTCATCGTACTGTTTCTGCCGTACCAGTTCATTCATCGTATTTAAATGATGGCGCAGATCATGCCGCATTCTTCTCGTTTGTTCAAAATTCTCGGATATGAGGCGGTAGTTTTCCTCCTGAAGGGAGAACTGCCGTTTCATAAGCCGTATATTTTCCGACAGGGCGGCCCGCTGTGCATAGGCGGAAACCGTATCGTACCAGAGACCTCCGGCCAGCAGGAGGATGAAGAAAAAACCTGCGTTTTCAACCGGCCAGCCAAAGCGCACCGGCTCAAAGACGGGCGCAGCCTGCTGGGCCAGAATGGCAGCGGCGAGTACGCACAGGCCGGTAAGCAGCAGGCTGTTCATCCTTTCCCTCTGCTCTCTGTTGAGCAGGGCGGTGGTAATAAGCCAGCCGAAGAGAGCCAGTTTGTATATGCCGAGAAACGCTGAGTAAATCATCATGGCATTCAGGCTGTGCCGCAATAACAGGGCCGGTACGGCAAAGGAGAGGCCTGCCGCAGTATAAGTGACGGCCATCACAAGGTGGCGCGGCCTGCCGTTTATCCCGCACAGGCTGCAGTGAAGCAGTGCGGCCTGTGCCAGGAACAGACAGAAGCTCACGTCTTCTAGATGATAGGTCCAGTACCCCGCCCCGAACAGATGGAAAAGAGGGTACATTACGTGGAAGGCGAACAGCAGGCTCACGGAGGCAAACAGATTCATCCTACTTCCGTCTTTTCCGATCCGGATCCCGATCATCAGATAGAGAAATCCAATGGTAAGGGAAGAAATTACCATGATACAGGTGCGCAGAAAACGGAAGGAAATTAAGTCCGATACGGAGGCTACGGTGCCGAAAGCGGGAGGGTAGACCATGCCGCTGTAGTAGTGGTAGGAATCGGCTGCCTGAACTACAATTTCCGCCTGTCCTTCCGCCTGAAACGTGATCATTCCCGTACGGATTGACGGTTCTTCCAGAAGATCCGACACATTGCCGAGGCTGCTTCGAAGACGGCCGTTCACGAAAACACGGGAAGCGGAGAAAATTTCAGGAAGTTCCAGGGCATATTCCCTTGTTTCCGGGGGCAGCAGGAGCTTCAGGCGGTAAGTGGCACAGCCGTGAGGTGAACCTTCCTGCCTTTGTCCCTGATGTCCGGCCTCAAAGCCGCCGTATTCGCCCAGGTAGATTAAAAGTGGTTCCCGGCCGTCAAATCTGCCCGGGTCAATCAATTCCTGGGAGTAGAATTCCCAGCCGTAGGTCAGGATGGACAAAAAATCCGTCTGCTCTGCACCGCGCAGATCCAGCACGCCATTTTTTCCATATGGTTTGGAATATTGATATTTGTTGTCAAACCGGTATTGCAGGAAAATAAGGGCTACGGTAAAAGCCACGGTGCACAGCAGCCAGGAAAAGCGTTTGACACAATTTGATGCGCTGATATTACCGCCTCCTTATCATAAAAAAGCCGATTGCAGCGCCCGAGACGACTGCAGCTAGGCCAGCGGCAGCCCGTAAGAGATCGGGGGGAAGTTTCCGGCCGTTTGCAGAGACATTGCCGGAGATGTCTTCTTTCGCTGCGGAGTTAATTCCGGATTCACGGCAGGAGGCGTCAGTCTCTCCCACGGCTATTGCCGCCGCTGTTGTCTCGTCTGGTATACGTAAAGCGTCCGCACCTGCCCCCGGCTCCGTTCCGGGTCTTGTTAAGCCACCTGTCATGCTGCCGTCCGGTACCGTTGACAGGTGGGAAGTGGCGTCAGAATTTGCCGCAGGGACAGGACTTCCATCGTTGTCTGATGCATGTGGGGGCCCATTATATCTTCCGGCGCTATCTGAGACACCGTCCGGAAGGTATCTGCTGTTGCCGCCGGAGCCACTGGAAGAACTGTGATTTCCGCCCGGATTCGTTTCCCCGCCGCTCTCCGGTTCAGGAGGAGCCGGCGGATTGTTGGGTTCAGAAGGATTCGACGGATTGTCAGATTCGGGAGGAACCGGTGGATTGTCGGGTTCGGGTGGATTCGGCGGATTGCCGGGTTCAGGCGGAGTGGGGGAAGGCTCCCCTTCATCTGAACCGCTGACGTCAAACAGACCTTCGGGAGCCTTGTTATGGCGTTTCCCGCCGCCCCGATCTCCATCGACTGTCTGACTGAAGGAAAGTCCCCATATACCGTGGCTCACATTGAGCCCGCCGGAAAAGGGGTTAAGATCAGAGCGGGAATTTTGTTCCACCTGGAACGTATAGCCGGTCCCATTTCTCAGTATCTCCTGCTTCAGGCCGGATATGGATAAAAAGTGATTGTTAACGGTTACATTCGGGGCGTTTGTGATATTATACCAGTCAAGATTGGCGTTATCACAGCACCAGACGGTGAGTTCGGAGGTATCCGGGAAATAGACGGGATCGAGGTTATCATTTTCGAACAGGAACTCCACCCGGTTGTTTTCATAGAGCTTCTCTTCCTTTGGGACTATGACAAAGGAAGGGAATTGCTCATAAACGGTAATTTTCAGAGTCAGCTCCGGCATGGAGGAAAAATCGAGAAGCCCGGAGTATTCCCTGATGGAATCTTCTGAAAATTGTCCCCGTATGAAAGTATCGCCCGTCTGGTTCCAGTCGATGTGATCGAGAGCCTGCCGATCCCAGTCCACGTCGAGACGGACACTGTTCTTCCAGAGCCCCTGCCGCTCTCCGTAGAAAGCAAAGATTTTATTGAAAAAATCAATCTGCTCCTGTTCCGGTTCGCCTTTCAGCACTAATGTGTATAATGGCTGGATATTTCTCGGCGAGATTCCGTAACCGAGTACCCGATAAGGTCCCTCCTCAATGGGAGTTGTATCCCAGCTGCCTTCATTCCAGGCATCTCCGCCCATCATGCCGCCGGAACTGATAAGTTCTGCTATCAGGTCATTTTCTCCGGTTATCCGTACCAGATCCGAGCAGGAATAATCCAGATTTTCCAGGTGCATATCGACGGCCTGAAACAGAGAATTCCCGCTGACACCGGAAATCATGAGCCGGTCATCCGAGATTAGCACCCGATTGGTGCGTGTAATATTGCTCCAGTTTTTACCGTCATCCACACTTTCATATAATTCCATTGCCATATCCGGTAAACGATAAGGATCTCCCTCCATCAGGTAGTGAAGCGTCAGGGTATTTCCCGACACTTCCGGTTGGAAGGACAGAACACGTCTCTTCACAATCTGAAGAACAAAAGAAGGGAGAGCCGCATTGCCCCAATCGACCGGATAATCAATCAGATCTGGATCAAAGGTTCCGGTGATGGTGTACGTTCCCTCTCTGTCGAAATCCACTTCGGAAAAATCCCAGTCCACATCCACATAGAAAGAATCATCCAGATGGCCGTCAGGACCATCCAGGTAGACTTCAACCGGATTCACATCCGATTCAAATGTTTCGATACCGTCACCCGGCTCAATGAGAACCGGCCTGCTGTCATAGAGGAAATAATAACTGCAAAGCGTATATTCCAATTCCTGCTGTCCGGATAGCGGAGAAGATATTTCCTCCGGGGCAGCCTCGGACGGAGTGGCAGGCACGGGAATCGGAGACGGAATGGGGACGTGGATGATATCATCAGCCGGTTCCTGCTCCGGCTCTGTGACATGATGCGTGTCATCCGGCGGTCCTGGTTTTAGATGATCGTCCGGCAAAGCGTCGCTTGGTGTCGCCGGTTGAGGCCGAAGGTTGTTACCAGCATTGCCGCCTGAGTTCTCATCAATATCATGATCGCCTTCTGCATCCGCATTTCCAGGCGTCGCAGGATTCCCTCCTTTCGTATTTTTGCCCTCCGCGATTTCGGATTCCTGTCCCGAAGCAAATGCCTGGACAGAAGCGGCGCCTCCGAGCACCGAAGAAAGCAGAAAGGCAGTGCCCGTCACTGCACAGATTAGAGCCCTCTGTTTTCGGTTCATAGCGGTGTACCCGTCATAGAGGCGGTCAGAAAACGCCCATACTCCCTTTCAAAGATTTTTTCACACGTACGGCTTAAGGGGATTTTTTCCCCGGTTTTAAGATAGATATCGCAGCCACACCGTTTATCGATATAATCCATGTTAAGCAGAAAGCTTCTGTGAGTGCGCAGAAAACGGCTGTCCGAGATCTGTCCGGCGACGGTTTCTAATGTGGAACGCAGAGTAATATCCCTGCCGGCATGGACAATGGTCTGATTTCTGAATACTTCCACATAACGGATATCCTTAAGAGGTACGAGAATTTCACGGCCGCCGGAAAGAAAGGAGGCACATCTGGCCGAGGAGGCGAGTACGTCCCGGCATCGTGAAAGCGCCTGGCAGACGCGTTCGTATGTAATCGGTTTGACAAGATAGTGCTCCGCATCCACTTCATAACTTCTGGCATAATGATCCGTACTGACGGTCACAAAGATGATAGAGCAGGAATTGCCTTCTGCACGGAGCGTTTCCGCCAAATCCATACCGGAAACAGGGGACATATAGATATCCAGAAACAGGATTCCGATATCCGGATCCTGACGGGCTTGTTCTAAAAGTGAGCCGCTTTTGCTGAATTCTAAGATTTTATAATCAAGGGTATTCTCACCCGCATAGCGGCATATAAACCCACGCAGTTGGTTTCGTATTGTTTCATCGTCATCACAGATTGCAATTTTCACAAAAAATCTTCCTTTCAGGGGTATTGTCATATTC
>CATWBR010000078.1 GCA_958349075.1 uncultured Clostridium sp. | reverse complement strand
AGGTCTTTTTATTGGTTTAATAATTGAATGATTTTATATTGCTGGTCTTTGCCTTACGCTTCCTTTGATTGGTGGAAAATTTGTTTTTATTGCGGAAATGCGTAATGGCAGTGACAAGAGTCCCTCCCCACTTGACGGTGGAGACAGTCAGCGGCGGGACGGCCGATGGCCGGTGCAATAACCTGCCCGGAGTCTTCAGTCCCATCGATCCCGTGCCTGGGGAAGAAGGCAGAATAAATTGCGCAGGGAACCTGGGAATCCGCCAGTACTTGACGACACATTGAGCAACATAAGATACACATATCGGAGGAAATTATGGAAAATACGGATAAGAACAATTTAGAACAGTCGGATCTTAACATTCCTGAACATGTTGCCCTGATTCTGGACGGCAACGGCCGCTGGGCAAAGAAAAGAGGACTTCCGAGAACCGCAGGCCATAAGCAGGGCTGCGTAACGGTGGAACAGACGGTGGAAGACGCCGCGAGGCTGGGAATTAAGTATCTGACCGTATATGGTTTTTCAACGGAGAACTGGAAACGTTCGACGGAAGAAGTGGGAGCGCTGATGCAGCTTTTCCGCTACTATCTGAAACGACTTTTAAAAATAGCAAAAGCAAACAATGTCAGAGTGAAAATGATCGGGGACAGAACCCGTTTCGATAGAGATATTATCCAGGGAATCGACACACTGGAGCGAGAGACCAAAGACAATTCGGGAATGACGTTTGTCATTGCCGTGAATTACGGCGGCAGAGATGAGATTACCAGAGCAGTGAAGAAGATGATGGAGGACTGCCGGGAAGGCAGACTGGAATCAGGTTCTGTCACGGAGCAGGTGGTTGCCTCTTATCTGGATACGGCGGGAATTCCGGATCCGGATCTTCTGATCCGCACGAGCGGCGAAATCCGTCTTTCCAATTATCTTTTATGGCAGCTTGCATACAGCGAGATTATTGTCACAGACTGCCTGTGGCCTGATTTTAATAAAGAAGAACTTTTAAAGGCAATTGCCCAGTATAATAAAAGAGACAGAAGGTTTGGCGGAGTGAAATAAGAACCACTCTTATTCACGGCGGCTTTCAAAGTCTTATAAAACCTGTGCATTCTGCAGGCGAGTTGAGGGAGGATGAAGCCATGTTCATAACAAGGCTGACAAGCGGTATTATACTTGTAATTCTGGCTGTAATTGTAGTGAGTGCGGGAGGAGGACTTCTGTACGGCGTAACTGCGGCGATCTCCCTGATCGGGATGTTTGAATTATACCGCGTAATGGGTATTGAAAAGAAGAGTCTGGGGATTATCGGTTACATTGCCGGTATTTCCTACTATGGCCTGCTGTGGTTCGACGGGCAAAAGTATGTTACATTGATGGCGATTGCGGCTCTGATGCTGCTCATGACAATTTATGTATTCACATTTCCCCACTATGGTACGGAACAGGTGACCGTTGCGTTCTTTGGCATCTTTTATCTTGCGGTCATGCTTTCCTACCTCTACCAGGTGCGGGCGATGGCGGATGGAAAATATCTGGTATGGCTTATTTTCCTGAGTTCCTGGGGCTGTGACACCTGTGCTTACTGCAGCGGGATTTTATTCGGGAAACATAAGCTGGCGCCGGTTCTCAGTCCGAAAAAGACGATTGAGGGAGCCGTAGGCGGAGTAATTGGAGCCGCCGTACTGGGCTTTGCCTATGCGTCCGTATTCGGCGGCAGTATGGCGGAGATTACAAACCCGCAGGCAGCTTGTGCGGCGGCCTGCGGAATCGCGGCGGTCATCTCCCAGATTGGAGATCTGGCGGCCTCTGCCATCAAGAGAAACCACGACGTGAAGGATTACGGACATCTGATCCCGGGGCACGGAGGTGTCCTGGATCGGTTTGACAGTATGATATTTACTGCACCGGCCATATTCTTTGCGCTTACATTTTTAGGATAGCGATCAGGTACGCGAAAAGGGCGCTCTGCATAGAATAATCGGAGCGGAAGGATGCGTACGGAAGAAAGGCAGACAGATACGATGAAAAAAATAGCAATACTTGGTTCTACCGGTTCAATCGGAACACAGACATTGGACGTGGTCAGGACGAATAAAGATATAGAAGTGACTGCTTTAGCTGCCGGAAGCAACATCACGCTTCTGGAGGAACAGATCCGCGAGTTTGGTCCCAAACTGGCCGCGGTCTGGGATGAGAAAAAGGCGGCCGAACTGAAAGAACGCGTGCGCGATCTGGATGTGAAGATCGTGAGCGGCATGGAAGGCCTGCTGGAGATTTCCACCGAACCGTCCTCGGAGATACTGGTGACGGCCATTGTTGGAATGATTGGAATCAGGCCGACGATCGCGGCCATGGAGGCCGGAAAAGATATTGCCCTCGCCAACAAGGAGACGCTGGTGACGGCCGGCCACATCATTATGCCGCTGGCAAAGAAAAAAAATGTGAAAATTCTGCCTGTCGACAGCGAACACAGCGCTATTTTCCAGAGTTTAAACGGCGAGAGGATGAACCGGATACATAAAATTCTTTTGACTGCGTCAGGCGGTCCTTTCCGGGGAAGAACGAGAGAACAGATGAAAGAGATCCGGGTGGAGGATGCGCTTAAGCACCCGAACTGGACGATGGGCAGGAAGATTACCATCGACAGTTCCACAATGGTGAATAAGGGACTGGAAGTAATGGAAGCCAGGTGGCTTTTCGGCGTAACAATGGATCAGGTCCAGGTTGTGGTTCAGCCTCAGAGCGTAATTCACTCGATGGTTGAATTTGATGACGGCGCCGTGATTGCCCAGCTTGGGACGCCGGATATGAAGCTGCCGATTCAATACGCGCTTTATTATCCGGAACGGAAGTTTTTGCCCGGCGGGCGGTTAGATTTTGCTAAACTTGGGCAGATTACCTTTGAAGCTCCTGATTTTGATAATTTCCATGGACTTTCCCTGGCCTACAGGGCGGGAAAACGCGGCGGGACGCTGCCGACCGTATTCAATGCGGCCAACGAGCTGGCGGTCCGGAAGTTTTTAGACGGGAAAGCGGGATACCTTGCGATAACCGATATGATTGAAGCTGCTATGGAGCAGCATCACGTGGCAGAGAATCCGTCTGTGGATGAGATCCTTTCCGCGGAGCAGGAAACTTATGACTTTATAGAGAGCAGGTGGTAGATTGTTAAGTTTACTTGCGGCAATTCTTGTATTTGGTTTAATCATACTGTTTCATGAATTCGGGCACTTTCTGCTGGCAAAACGCGGCGGAATCTGCGTGGTGGAATTTTCCCTGGGGATGGGGCCGAGACTGTTAAGCACGGTAAAGGGCGGAACCAGATACTCACTCAAACTGTTCCCTTTTGGGGGCTCCTGTATGATGTTGGGAGAGGATGATGATTTATCAGACGAAAACAGGGATGAAAAGGCCAGAACAGATATAGCCGGTAAAGCAGCTTACGGGGAAGATGAGTTTAAAAGTACAGATGATGCCTGCACTGAGAATAAAGCGGAAACCGTGCGGAGCTATGCGGGAATCGAGCTGGCGCCGGGTGCGACAGGCGTTTCATTCAATGAGACATCGGTGTGGACGCGTTTTCTGGTCATTGCGGCGGGCCCCATTTTCAATTTTATACTGGCATTTGTCTGCGCCTTTTTCGTAATCAGCTATGTGGGATATGATCCGGCGCAGGTTTATGATGTGATTGAGGGATATCCGGCGGCGGAGGCGGGACTGGAACCCGGTGACGTAATTACTAAGATAAACGGAAAAAACATTAAAATATACCGGGATGTGCTGGCTTATACGAGTTTTCACCAGGGTGAAACCCTGAATATCGAGTACAGGCGGGGGGAGAAGCTGTATCAGGCAGTGCTCGAACCAAAATACTCCGAGGAAAACCAGTCATACATGATGGGAATCAGCGGCGGTGTCTACAACCGGCCGGAATCTGTTTTCGTGACGGCGAAATACAGCGCCTACGAACTGAGATACTGGATCAACCTGACCTTCAAGAGTCTTGAGATGATTGTAAAACGGCAGGTGACGACGGACGATATTGCAGGACCGGTCCGAATTGTTTCCATGATCGATTCCACGGTTAAGGAGAGCAGTGAATACGGACTTATGGTGGTGCTTGTCAATCTGGCCAATATGTGTGTGCTTTTGAGCGCCAACCTGGGTATTATGAACCTGCTTCCGATTCCGGCGCTGGACGGAGGCCGTCTGGTATTTATCATACTGGAAGCTCTGAGAGGCAGGCCGATCGACAGGGAAAAAGAGGGCATGATCCACATGGCCGGCATGGCTGTGCTGATGGTGCTGATGGTATTTATCCTGTTTAACGATATCAGGAATATGCTGTAACAGTAGTACTGTATTGCATAATCGGCAGTGAGCTGGTTGCGCAGCGCAGTACCAGGGTACACGGGAGGTTTAAAATGGCGTACAGAGACGAGACGAAGACGGTTCAGATCGGAAGAAAGGTCATCGGAGGCGGAAATCCGGTTCTGATCCAGTCGATGTGCAATACAAAGACAGAGGATGTGAAAGCAACGGTCGGCCAGATTCTGGAACTGCAGAATGCGGGCTGTGACATTATCCGTGTGGCGGTTCCGACGATGGAAGCGGCGATGGCCCTGACGGAGATCAAGAGGGCGATTAGAATTCCGCTGGTGGCGGATATTCATTTTGATTACCGTCTGGCAATTGCCGCCATCGAGTGCGGGGCCGACAAGATAAGGATTAACCCGGGCAATATCGGGGCCAAGGAGCGTGTCCAGGCCGTTGTGGATAAGGCGAAGGAGTATGGCGTTCCGATCCGGGTAGGCGTCAACAGCGGCTCCCTGGAAAAACATCTGATTGAAGAGTACGGCGGCGTGACGGCGGAGGGAATTACACGGAGCGCCCTTGAAAAGGTGGCGCTGATAGAGAGGATGGGATATGACAACCTCGTAATCAGCATTAAGTCTTCCGATGTATTAATGTGCGTAAAAGCCCATGAACTGATTGCAAAGAAGACGAGATATCCGCTTCATGTAGGCATCACGGAGGCAGGGACCCTGCTTTCCGGCAATATCAAGTCGGCCATCGGACTGGGCCTGATATTAAATCAGGGCATTGGTGACACCATCCGCGTTTCCCTTACGGGAAGCCCGGTGGAGGAAGTAAAGTCTGCTAAGCTGATTCTGCGCACCCTGGGCCTTAGAAGGGGCGGCATCGAGGTCGTTTCCTGCCCTACCTGCGGCAGGACCAGCATTGATTTGATTGGACTCGCAAACAAGGTGGAAACCATGGTTCAGGAGTATGATCTGGATATCAAGGTGGCCGTCATGGGCTGTGTGGTAAACGGACCAGGAGAAGCCAGGGAGGCGGATCTTGGGATAGCAGGTGGAATCGGGGAAGGACTGCTGATTAAAAAGGGCGAGGTACTTAAGAAGGTGCCCGAAGAAGAACTTTTGCCGGCGCTCAAGGAAGAGCTTGACAGGCTGGCCGGAAAACTGTAATAATACAGGAGAGAGCCGCAGAGCTAAACCATAATAAAATGCGGAAACAGTGTTAAAAATAAGGTGATGGAATGAAAACGTTTTTGGAAGTATTTCCTGATTTACATATTGCGGATAATGTGAGAGAGCTTTTTGAGCTGGTTAAAGTGGAGAAGGTGGCCACGACCAGGGATAGAAGCTCTATCCGCATTTATATCGACAGTCCCAGACTGATTCACAAGCAGAATATCTTTAAGCTGGAGGAAGGCATTAAATCCCAGCTTTTCCCCGGAAAAGCGGTTACAATTAAGATTCTGGAGAAATACCATCTGTCCGGCCAGTACACGCCCAGGAAACTGATGGATGTATACCGCGACAGTATCCTGATGGAGCTTAAAAACTACAGCATTCTCCTGTACAACATGTTCCGCAAGGCCGAACTGGCCTTTGATGAAAAGGATCTTCTGACAATGGAGCTGGAAGATACGATGATCACAAAGGATAAGGCGCCGGAGCTGGTGCGGATCCTGGAGAAGATTTTTACGGAACGCTGTAATATTCCGATGGAAGTGAAGCTTACATACCGTCCTGCACAGGTGAGAAAGAAGGTGGAGGACGAACCGGCCGTTATCTATATGAATCAGGACGGCGCCCAGGCGTCTTACGGCGGCGGATCAGAGCCGCAGATGCAGGGAGATTCTTCTGCTCCGGCGGCGGATCTGCCCTTCGATGAGGGGAGCACGGTGTTAAAACCGGTCGGAGACCTCAATTTCCAGGCGGAGAAGAAGCAGCAGAAAGCCTCTCCGGAAGCCGGAGGAAAACCGGCCCAGGGAAAACAGGGCGGCGCTCAGAACGGGAAGAAGGGAAGAGGGGATTCCTTTGGAGGCAGGGACGGCAAGAAGGAATACCGCCGTTCAGGTTACGGAAAAAAATCGGACAATCCCGATGTCCTTTACGGCCGTGATTTCGATGAGGAATCTACGGAGATAGAGAAGATTGAGGGGGAAATCGGCGAGGTTGTCATCCGCGGAAAGATTTTTGCCACGGATGTCAGGGAGCTTCGGAGCGGAAATTCGCTCTTTATTTTCAGTATCAGTGATTTTACCGATACGATCAGCGTCAAAATATTTGCCCGCGAGGATTCCCTGGAAGACTTGAAAAATGCGACCAAAGCAGGCCAGTTTGTCAGACTGAAGGGCGTGGCAAACATTGACCGTTTCGACGGAGAACTTACCATTGGCTCCGTTGTGGGTATCAAGAAATGTGAGGACTTCACGACAAAGCGGATGGACAATGCGCCGGTCAAGAGGGTGGAACTCCACTGCCATACAAAGATGAGCGATATGGACGGCGTGTCCGAGGTCAAGGATCTGATCAAGAGGGCCAAGCAGTGGGGGATGGATGCAATGGCGGTCACGGACCACGGCTGCGCCCAGGCATTTCCGGATGCCAACCATTCGGTGGAGAGGGGAGATAATTTTAAGGTTCTCTACGGAGTGGAGGGATACCTGGTTGACGATATGAAAGACCTGGTTGAGAACGGCGCCGGGCAGACCCTCGATCACACCTGTGTCGTCTTCGATATCGAGACCACGGGATTCAGCCCAGTCAAGAACAAGATTATTGAAATCGGCGCGGTCAGGGTGGAAGAAGGAAAGATTACAGGCAGATTCAGCAGCTTCGTCAATCCCGACGTGCCGATCCCGTTTGAGATTGAAAAGCTGACAGGAATCAATGACAACATGGTTCTGGATGCGCCCAAAATAGAGAAAGTCCTGCCGGAATTCCTGGAATTCTGTGAGGGTGCGGTTATGGTTGCGCACAATGCCGGGTTTGACATCAGTTTTATAAAGGAAAACGCAAAACAGCAGGGACTGGAATTTAACCCGACCGTATTGGATACGGTCTCACTGGCCCGCGTGCTTCTGCCGAATCTGAACCGTTTCAAGCTGGATACGGTTGCCAAGGAACTGAAGATTTCACTGGCAAACCATCACAGGGCGGTAGATGATGCCGGGGCTACGGCCGAAATCTTCGTCCGTTTTATAAAGATGCTTAAGGAGCGTGATATTGCCGACCTTACGCAGCTTAATGAACTCAGCAAAATGACGGTGGAGATGATCCGCAAGATGCCCACCTACCATATTATCCTGCTGGCGAAAAATGATGTGGGCCGCGTTAACCTCTACCGCCTCGTCTCGGAGTCTAACTTAACTTACTTTGCCAGGAGGCCGAGGATACCGAGAAGCCTGCTGACCCAGTACAGGGAGGGACTCATCATCGGTTCCGCCTGTGAGGCCGGGGAGCTTTACCAGGCTCTGCTTCGCGGAGTACCGGATACCGAGATACATAAAATCGTGGATTTTTACGACTATCTGGAGATACAGCCCCTGGGCAACAATGCATTTATGCTCAGGGATGATAAGAGCCCAATCAGCTCGGAGGAAGACTTAAAAGACATTAACCGCAAGATTGTGGACCTGGGAGTGCAGTTTAACAAGCCGGTCTGCGCGACCTGTGATGTGCATTTTCTGGATCCGGAGGATGAGGTTTACCGGAGAATTATTATGTCCAGCAAGGGATTTAAGGATGCCGACGATCAGGCGCCCCTTTACCTTCGGACGACGGATGAGATGCTGAAAGAATTTGAATACTTAGGCAGCGACAAGGCCGAGGAGGTGGTGATCACCAATACGAGGAAGATCGCCGCCATGTGCGAGCGGATTGAACCGGTGCGGCCGGATAAATGCGCCCCGGTCATCCCGAACTCGGATGAGACACTGAGGAATATCTGTTACAACAAAGCCCATGAAATGTATGGTGAAGATCTTCCGCAGATTGTGGTGGCCCGTCTGGAGAGAGAGTTGAACTCCATTATTTCCAATGGATTTGCCGTTATGTATATCATTGCCCAGAAACTGGTTTGGAAGTCCAATGAGGACGGCTATCTGGTAGGCTCAAGAGGATCCGTAGGTTCGTCTCTCGTGGCCACGATGTCGGGTATCACGGAGGTAAATCCGCTGAGTCCCCATTATTACTGCACAAAATGCCATTATTATGATTTTGACTCGGCCGAGGTGAAGAAGTTTTCGGGTATGGCCGGCTGCGATATGCCGGACAAGAAATGCCCTGTCTGCGGGGAGCCCTTAACGAAGGACGGATTCGATATCCCGTTCGAGACATTCCTGGGATTTAAGGGAGATAAGGAGCCTGATATCGATCTTAACTTCTCGGGAGAGTACCAGAGCCGGGCCCATACTTACACGGAAGTTATCTTCGGTAAGGGACAGACCTTCCGTGCCGGGACAATCGGCACGCTGGCCGATAAAACGGCATACGGCTATGTGAAGGGATATTATGAGAACAGGGGCCAGAGAAAGCGCCGCTGTGAGATAGACAGGATTGTCGGTGGCTGCGTCGGAGTCAGAAGGACGACGGGACAGCATCCGGGAGGAATCATCGTACTTCCCCATGGGGAGGAAATTTATTCCTTTACCCCGGTTCAGCACCCTGCCGACGATATGACGACCAAGACGATTACGACCCATTTTGATTACCATTCCATTGACCACAACCTTTTGAAACTCGATATACTGGGACACGATGATCCGACCATGATACGAATGCTCCAGGATCTGACGGGCAAAGATCCACTGACGGATTTCCCGCTGGATTGCAAGGAGGTTATGAGCCTGTTTCAAAACACGTCGGCCCTTGGAATCGAGCCCGAGGATATCGGCGGCTGTAAGCTGGGCGCTCTCGGAATACCGGAGTTCGGCACCGACTTTGCCATGCAGATGTTAATCGACGCCCAGCCGAAATATTTCTCGGATTTGGTGCGTATTTCCGGTCTGTCCCATGGAACGGACGTGTGGCTGGGCAATGCCCAGACATTAATCCAGGAGGGAAAGGCGACGATTCAGACCGCCATCTGTACGCGAGACGATATCATGGTTTACCTGATCAGCATGGGGCTGGAGGAAGGCCTGGCATTCACCATCATGGAGAGTGTGCGTAAAGGAAAGGGACTGAAAGACGAGTGGATTAAAGAGATGAACGATCACGGCGTGCCGGACTGGTATGTATGGTCGTGTAAAAAGATTAAATACATGTTCCCGAAAGCGCATGCGGCGGCCTATGTAATGATGGCCTGGCGTATTGCTTACTGTAAGGTCTTCTACCCACTGGCTTACTACGCGGCCTTCTTCAGCATCCGTGCCAGCGGTTTTTCCTACGTCCTGATGTGCCAGGGGCGAGAAAAGCTGGAATACCACCTTGCCGATTATAAAAAGAGGGCGGATACACTCTCAAAGAAAGAGCAGGATACGCTCCGCGACATGAGAATCGTCCAGGAGATGTACGCCAGAGGCTTTGAATTTACACCGATTGACATTTTCAAGGCCAGCGCCAGAAGTTTCCAGATTGTGGACAATAAATTGATGCCTTCCTTAAGCAGTATCGACGGACTGGGTGAGAAGGCGGCCGACGCCATTGTATTCGCCGCAGAGGACGGACCGTTCCTCTCAAAAGAGGATTTCATCAACCGTACGAAGGTGACGAAGACGGTCTGCGATTTGATGGGCGAACTGGGTCTGTTGGGATCGCTGCCGGAGAGTAATCAGCTTTCATTGTTTGATATGGTGATGTGATGGAAAAATGAGGTTGCCGCCGATGGCAGCCTCTTTTTTTGTTTTTAAGGGAGGATGTCTGGATGATGAAGACGGAGAGGTTAAAGCCGAAGAGGCTAAAGCGGGGAGATACGGTTGCGGTTGTGAGTTTATCCTGGGGAGGTTTGGGAGATGAGGGGCTGATTCACCGGTTTTTTATTGCGAAGGACAGGCTGGAAGAGGAATTTGGGTTGAAGGTGGTCTGTATGGAGCATGCATTAAAGGGAAGTGAGTTTATTGACCGCCATCCGGAACTGCGGGCAGGGGATTTGATGGAGGCGTTTGGGGATGATACGGTTTCGGCAGTGATTTGCGCCATTGGAGGCGATGATACGATCCGCATTCTTCCGTATATTGACTTTGATGTAATCCGTAATCACCACAAGATATTCCTGGGTTATTCCGACAGTACCATCAATCATTTTATGATGTATAAAGCCGGTCTTGTCTCATTCTATGGTCCCAGCATTCTGGGCGAGTTTGGGGACTATGTGGATATGGCCGGTTATACAAAAAAGGCCGTTCGTGATCTGCTTTTCGGAGAGTGGGAATCCTATACTCTTCACCCAAGCCGCCAATGGAGCGACGACTTCATTCCCTGGCAGGAGAGCAATATAAATACTATGTACAGGATGAAAGAGGATGTCCACGGCTATGAAATCATCAACGGTTCCGGGACGGTAAGGGGGCACCTTCTGGGCGGCTGTATCGACGTGTTCATGATGGCAAATGGCACTAAAATCTGGCCCGCACCGGACGAGTGGAAGGGAGCCATTCTGTTCATCGAAACAAGCGAAGAAAAGCCCTCCCCGGAATTCGTCAAACGCACCCTGAGAGCCATGTCCGCCCAGGGAATCCTCAAAACCCTAAACGGAATCATAGTAGGCAAACCCCAGGGAGAAGTCTATTACGAAGAATACAAAAAGGTAATAAAAGAAGTCATAGAAAACGAAGAAAACCTGCCGGAACTGCCAATCATCTACAATGTAAACTTCGGCCACGCCAAACCGATTGCCATAATTCCGTACGGAATAGAAGCGGAACTCAACTGCGAAAACAAAACAATCCGCTTTTTAGAAAGTCCAACCATATAACGCGGCGGCCTGAATCATATGCGAAAAATAAAAACAACGCCGCCCCGCCCCGATCCTTATGCCCCAAGAAAAATCAGAACACCCAGCCGCCGCAGGCCGGAGCGGGATGGTCTGCACGCTCCGCGTCTTCAGTCCCGGTCATAACCTGCCGGGGGGGAGGGAAGGAGGGAGAAAACATTTCCGCAGGGAACATTGGAGTCCATCGGCACTTAGGCGTCGTCCTATGACGCATTAGTACCGCTATGCACTCCGTCAGCGGGAGCGGTTCCCGGAGGAAATCTTTTCTGCCCGGATTCCCTCCCCCTTGCGACAAACCTCCACCGGGACTGAAGACTCATCCTCCCCCTCTCACCATTCCAAACCCCGGCCGTCCCGGCGGCGTTCTCATTTTTCATCAAATCTCAATTAATTCATACTCCATTGACCCAATCCCCAGTTCTTCGGCATGTTCCAGAGCCACCTTCCAGTTTGTCTCAGGATGGATATCCGTAAAGTGGTCATGGTGGCAGTGCTCACGCTCATCCAGAATGGTTCCCGGAATGGCCGGCTGTCTGTTTACGGCGTCGGCGCAGGCCATATCGAGAGCAACCGGATCAAAGGAAGCAAACATTCCCACATTGGGGATAATAGCGGCGTCGTTTTCCGCATGGCAGTCACAGTATGGAGATACATCCACCACGAGGCTGATGTGGAAATGAGGCCTGTCTTTTAATACGGCGTAAGAATATTCCGCAATTTTCTTATTTAAGATGTCATTGGACTCGTCACCGCGGTTTGCAACGGCATCCACCGGACAGACACCGATACAGCGGCCGCATCCCACGCATTTATCGGAATTAACAGATGCTTTTTTGTTCGTAATGGTAATTGCATCATGGGCACAATTGCGTGTGCAGGCTCCGCAGCCGATACAGCGTTTTGTCAGGACAAAGGGGCTGGTGGCATTGTGCATTTCCATCTTTCCGGCCCGGGAACCGCAGCCCATGCCGATATTCTTCAAAGCCCCGCCGAAGCCGGTGGCTTCATGTCCCTTGAAATGGCTTAATGAGATGAAGATATCCGCATCCATGATAGCGCGTCCGATTTTGGCTTCCTTTACATATTCCCCGTCGATTGGCACAAGGACATCGTCCGTCCCTTTAAGACCGTCGGCAATCAGAAGGTGGCAGCCGGTGGTAAAAGGATTGTATCCGTTTGTATAAGCTGAATCCAGGTGATCCAGTGCATTTTTACGTCCTCCCACATAGAGGGTATTGCAGTCGGTGAGGAAGACCTTGCCGCCCTGTTCCTTGATCAGGTCTACAATGACCTTTGAATAATTGGGGCGCAGATAGGCCAGGTTTCCCGGCTCCCCGAAGTGGATCTTAATGGCGGTGTACTGGTTTTTAAAATCAATCTGTTCCAGCATACCGGCTCTCTTGACAAGACGGGCCAGTTTCTGAAGAAGATTTTCTGAAAATGTAGCCCTTAAGTTTGTGTAGTATACTTTTGAAGCAGTCATAGATACCTCCCTGAGTCTTATTATGTGCTTGATTTGCTGCTGCCCGGCCATAGATGCCGGATTCGGAATGAACATAAACCGGC
>CATWBR010000077.1 GCA_958349075.1 uncultured Clostridium sp. | reverse complement strand
GTTAATAATTCTTTTTAATATTGATATAATTATAGTGTAAACACATGCGAAATGATAGTAATGGAATTATTAATAATAGTTTACAAAATTGTCATTGAAAGGATGGACTGTTACGCGGCAATTCCAATAATTTGGTAAAAGAATTGACAGGTGTTTCAAACCGTGTTATTATCGCAAAATGGTTCAGGGAAAACCTTGGGCATGCAGGAGGCAGATTATGAAGAAAAAAGTGATTGCAGCAGTTGTGCTGGCTTCGGTGATGGGGCTTGGCGGATGCGGCGGTACGGACAGAACGTCCGGAAACGGTACAACAGAAACAGTTCAAACAACAGAAGCGCAGACTGCAGAGACGACAGCAGAGGAAACAAAACATGCAGAAGATACAACTCTGTCAGGAGAAGAAGAAAAAAAGATGCTGGAGACAGAGTATAAAGCTCTGGCCAAAGGTATTCAGAATATCATTGAAGAGCGGGATTTGGAGAAGTTAAAGGAAGCAGTGGTTTATCCCTGCTATGTGGGCGTAGGAGACGGAGTGACGGTCGACAGTGAGGAAGAATTTATGGATCTGAACCCGGACGAAGTTTTTACCGACGAGTTAATCGAGGCGGTAAAAGGGGCTGATATAGATTCCCTGAATGTTGCGAAGGCCGGTCTTGTGGTGGGCGATCCATCAGGAAAGCCCAATATTACTATCGGGCTTGGCGCTGACAACCGCGTTGGAATTGTCGGGATCAATTATTAGTCTGTAAAGATTCTATGCAGGGAAGGTACTCTGCGAGTTTCTTTAAGGATGTGTTGACAACGAGTTCTTCCGGGAAATCCATCTCTTTCAGAAGTTCTGCCGCATAATCGTGGCGTCCGGCGTCCGAGGCACAGTGAGAATCACTGTTCACGATAACGGAAACATTGTGCCTGCGGCAGAGTTCCAGCATGACTTGGTAATTCTCTTTAGCTCCCGGCCGGGGGGAACCCGGTTTCAGGGAGCTGTTATTAACTTCCAGCAGAACATGGTGTTCCTTCGCGCCTTTCACAAGCTCCGTGTAGTCAAGGGGGATGTTGCTGTTATCGGGATGGCCGATAATCTGGACGTAGGGGTTCTTCATGGCTCCTACCATGGCGGCCGTATTCTCCTCTCTGGTACCGATTTTATAACAGAGGTCGTGAATGCTGGCAATGCCGTAATCGATACGTTTTAAAAGCCATTCCTTCAAATCCAGGGTGCCTTTATAGTCCAGGATATTCAGCTCACAGCCCATTATCAGTTTTATTCCGTAAAGCTCACTGGGAATTGACCTGAAATTGCAAAAATACATTTCATGGCAGCTTCCGGGAAGAGCCGGTCCGTGATCGGAGGAGCCGAAGAGTTCCATTCCATTGTCAGCGGCCGCTTTGACCATCTCGTACAAAGTGTTGTATGCATGGCCGCTTGCAATTGTGTGAGTGTGCAGATCAAGAATGTCATTCATTTAAAAACCTCATTTCTAACTATAACTATATCAATTTCTGATTATCACCTTGAAACCGATGGTGTTTCATAAATTCCAAATGTGAAATCTGTAAGTTGCCGTAACGGATGGTTACTTTTTACTGATAGTATACCCGGTTATTTAACTGTTTACAATAAAGCGGGCCCTGCTGTGCATCATGGGACGTAAATAGTAACAACTAATAAAAATATATCATACTTTTCGGCAGAAAACTATAGAAATATGAGGTGGGATATGGTTAAATAGACTAAGGAGAGTAGACCAGCACACAAAAGGAGGAAAAACTATGACAGATGAAATGATATATGGGGCAGAGATGGAAGAGAAAGCACAGAAAGGCACCGAAGAGATACTGAAAGACCGGGAGAATCTGGCGGAAGCGATTGAGGAAGAGCAGGGCCGGGAAACAATGGATGACTATGCGGCAGAGCTGGAAGCTTCTTTTAAAAAGGTGCGGGAGGGCGATATATTAACCGGAACCGTAATCGGAGTAACCGAGACAGAGGTGCTTCTTGATATGAAATATTATGCCGAGGGAATCATTGAGAAAGAGAATATGAGTAATGATCCTGATTTTAACATGAAAGAAGAAATCCATGTAGGCGAAGAAATTACAGCCACCGTCATCAAGACGGACGACGGCGAAGGAAATATTGTACTCTCCAGAAAAGAAGCAAATGACAGGATGGCATGGGACAGACTGAGAACCATGCTGGAAGAGCGCACCATTGTTCCGGTAAAGATCACGGAGATCGTAAACGCCGGAGCCGTGGCCCAGATTGAAGGAATGAGAGGATTTATCCCGGCTTCCCGTCTGGATGCGGCTTATGTGGAGAACCTGGAGGAGTGGAACGGCAGAATGGTGGATGTCACAGTCATTACGGCCGATGAAGAGCATAACAAGCTGGTTCTGTCCGGAAGAGAGGCAGCCAGAGAGAAGCTCCAGGAAGAGAAGAAGAAAAAAATTGCCAAATGCGAAGTCGGCGCAATCATGGAAGGTACCGTTGACAGTATCAAACCATACGGCGCATTTATCAGCCTTGAGAACGGACTTTCCGGGCTCGTTCATATTTCCCAGATCAGCAGCAAGAGGGTTTCACATCCGGGCGCAGTGCTGAAAGAGGGCCAGACCGTAACGGTCAAGATTATATCAACAGCCGACAATAAAATCAGCCTCAGTATGAAGGCGGTGGAGCTGGGTGAGGCGCCGGATGAAGAGGTATTCAATTACCGTGAGTCGGGTGAGGCTACCACAGGACTGGGAGAGCTGTTTAAGAACCTCAAATTCTAACAGTGACTTAAAGGAGAGGGAAAACATTGAACATTCCCAAATCGTATGATCAGCTTGACCAGTGGAAGACGGTCATGTTTTTGTATAATTCGGCTTTAAAAGCGATTAATACGAAGATCGAGATTTTAAATAATGAATTTATCCATATTTACAACTATAATCCCATCGAGCACGTGAAATCCAGGCTGAAGACGCCGGAGAGTATTGTAAAGAAATTAAAGCACGATGGCCGGGATGTGACTATCCCGAATATGATTGATTACCTGAGTGATATTGCCGGCATCAGGATTATCTGTTCCTTTACTTCAGATATTTACCTGATTGCCGATATGCTGGCCAGACAGTCGGACATTACGGTTCTTTATATCAAGGACTATATAAAAACCCCCAAACCCAACGGGTATAAGAGCTATCATCTGGTAGTCACCATCCCGATTTACCTGAGCGAGGGGCCTGTGGAGACAAAGGTAGAGATCCAGATCCGGACGGTTGCCATGGATTTCTGGGCGAGCCTGGAACACAAGATTTACTACAAATTCGAAGGCCATGCCCCTGATTATCTGGAGGAGGAATTAAAAGCCTGTGCCGATATGGTCGACATGCTGGATGCCAAGATGTTCTCTCTGAATGAGGAGATTATGAAGATCAACCAGGACGAGAGGGAAGCGGAGACAGCCGCGGAGGCGAAGGCGGAACTTCTGGCGGCGGCCGCAGCAGAGACGGAGCAGGTCTGAACCGGAAGACTAACGGAGGCCGGGCGAATAGGAATACGCAAAAAGATATACGGATAAAAGCGTTCTGAAAAGGACGGGACAGAATACAGAAAGAAGTACGGGGAAGATGAAAATAAGACGGGAATTTGAGGACACGAAGCAGATTTTGAGCATTAACAACGGAAATATTTTTCTGTTTGAGCTGGCGTTCCGTCTTTTGACTCTTCCTCTTCTGTTGCAGATTACCGGGACGCTTGTGCGCCTTTCTCTGAAAGCGGCGGGGTACAGTTATGTGACGGTGAGCAATTTGCAGGCATTCCTGCTGAAACCGGTCACGATACCCGCCGTTCTTCTGATCGCGGCGGTAATTATGACGGGACTCATGATAGAGATCGGAAGCCTGACGACGGCGTTCCAGGCAGCGGCATATTCGAGGAAGATGAATGTGTATTCTGTTTTTCTGGGCGGTCTTGCGAAGACGGCCCACGAGATAAAGCGGAAAAACTGGAAGCTTTTTCTGATTGTGTCCGTCCATTACATCCTGACCAATATATTTTTCATATACAGGCTTCTGTGCCATTTAAAGCCGCTTAAATTTATCCTGCCCGGCCTGATGGGAGAAAACTGGGGCAGGCTCCTGATTGTGCTTTTTCTGGCGGCCTGTATCCTTTTATCGGTTCCGACCGCGTTTATCTGCTTCGGCTGTCTGGTGGAGCAGAGGAGCTTCAGGGACAGTATGGAGCGGAGCAAAGAGCTTCTGAGGGGAAGGTATGTAAGGACTTCGTTTATTCTGACGGCCTGCAATCTGGCGGTTATCGTGACGGGCATCCTTATGTACCTGTTTTCAGTTGTCATTGTGGCGGTATTTGCGGTCCGCTTCATGGACCGGAGAGTTGAACTGGCGCTTCTGCTGGCGGCCAGGGATAAAATCGAGCTGGCAATCATCTTTTTTGCCAGTATCGTGTCGGTGGTGGTAAACTACGGAGCCCTGACCGTACTGTATTTCCAGTATGACAGAAAAGACAGGAAGCAGCAGCGGTGGGACTTTGACATCGACAGGCACGGCAGGGAACGGTGGCTGAACCGGAGAAATGTCCTGGGACTTCTGGCCGTTGTAACTGCGGTCAGCATGGCGACGGCATTTGATGTGTCGAGAAACGGCAGCTTCCTGGATGAAGATTTACTCTATGAAGTACAGATTACGGCGCACAGGGGAAGTTCCCGGACGGCGCCGGAGAATACGGTACCGGCTCTGCAGGCTGCGGTTGACGAGCTGGCCGACTATGCGGAGATTGACATCCAGGAGACAAAGGATGGAGTGATGGTCCTGTTTCACGACAGCAGCCTGAAGCGTATGGCGGGAATTGACAGGACGGTTAAGTCCATGACCTGGGAGGAGTTAAAGGATATTGACGTGGGAACGGGATTTTCTATTGAATATGCGGGAACGACAATCCCCACTCTGGAGGAGGTCCTGGAATTCGCACGCGGCCGTTTGAAGCTGAATATTGAAATCAAGAATATGGGAGCCTCTTCCGGCCTTCCAGAGAAGGTTGCAAAACTCATTGAGCAGTCGGGATGGACGGAGCAGTGTGTTGTGACATCCACCAGCTACGGCTATTTAAAAAGAGTGAAGGAGGCGGCGCCGGATATTTACACGGGATATATCGTATCGGCAGCCTATGGGAATTATTACAGGGATGAGGCGATAGACTTTATCAGCATGTTATCAAGCTCCGTCAACCAGAAGCTGATTGACGATGCTCACGAAAGCGGTAAAGAGGTCCATGTATGGACGGTGAACAGAAGGAGCGAGATGGAGCGGATGAAGATATTGGGGGCGGATAATGTGATTACGGATAACCCCCTTATGGCCCGGGAGGTCCTGTATGGGGAGAAGGCGACGGAAAATCTTTTGGCAAGAATCCGGGAGATGTTAAAATAGACAGGAGGAACCATAGATGAGAATTGTGCTTCAGAGAGTATCGAGGGCAAGCGTATCGGTGGAAGGAAAGGTGCTGGGAGCCATAGAGGACGGTTTTCTGGTGCTTTTAGGAGTCTCTGATACGGACACGGAAGAGATTGCCGATAAAATGGTTGACAAATTATGTAAACTGAGAATTTTTAAAGATGAAAACGGGAAGACGAATCTGTCCCTGGCCGATGTGGGCGGACAGATTCTGGTCGTTAGCCAGTTTACCCTGTATGCGGACTGCAGCGAAGGCAACCGTCCCAGCTTTTTCAAGGCGGGAGCGCCGGAGCTGGCCAACCGTCTCTATGAACATGTGGTGGAACGGTGCCGGAACTATGTGGAAAAGGTGGAGCACGGTGAGTTCGGGGCATATATGCAGGTAGAACTTTTAAACGACGGACCATTTACGATTGTCCTCGACAGTGATATGATGGTAAAGAAGAAAAAAGGATGACATATATGGAAGAAGCCATAACAAAACCAATACAGAAGAAGGAGGAAAGAATGGAAATGGAACAGACAGAAAAGACAGTGAACGAAAGAGCAAAGGAACTTCAGAAAGAACTGACATGGAAGTTCCCGAATATTGCACAGGAGGCGCCTTCCCAGAAGGAAGAGGCGTTCGCTTACTGTGAAGGATACAAGGAATTCTTAAATTGTGCAAAAACAGAGCGGGAGTTTGTGACGGAGGCTGTAAAACGGCTGAAAGAAGCAGGCTATACTCTTTTCGAAAGAGGCAGAGCATATCAGGCCGGAGATAAAGTATATTATGTTAATAGAAAAAAATCCCTGATTATGACTACCTTCGGTCAGAAAAAACTGGAGGAGGGCGTACGCCTGAATGTGGCTCATATTGATTCCCCGCGTCTTGATTTAAAGCCGAATCCAATGTATGAGAAGACGGAGCTGGCCTATTTTAAGACACATTATTATGGAGGAATCCGTAAATACCAGTGGGCGGCAATTCCCCTTGCCATGCATGGCGTGGCTGTTAAAAAGGACGGGGAGATTGTAAACATCAGCATTGGCGAGAATGCAGGCGATCCCGTTTTCTGCGTGACCGATCTGCTTCCCCATCTGGCGGCCGATCAGAATGAAAGAAAGTTAAAGGATGGAATTAAGGGGGAGGAGCTGAATGTAATGATTGGTTCCCTTCCGTTTGCCGAAGATGAGGAGATTAAGGAGCCGGTGAAACTCATGGCTCTCTCCATCCTGAATGAGAAATACGGTATGACCGAGAAGGACTTTATCCGTGCGGAGATTGAGATTGTACCCGCTTTCAAGGCAGTGGATGTGGGACTCGACAGGAGCCTGGTAGGAGCTTACGGACAGGATGACCGCGTGTGCGCCTTTACGGCCCTGACGGCCGAACTGGCAACCGGGAATCCGGAATATACAACGGTTACAGTGCTGGCTGATAAGGAGGAGATCGGTTCTGTTGGGAATACGGGCCTGGATTCCGATTTTGTGCTCCATTATATTGAAGACCTGGCGGAGACTTCCGGTGTTAACTGCAGGGAGATTCTCAGAAATTCCATCTGCCTGTCGTCCGACGTCAATGCAGCCTATGACCCGACATTCTCACAGGTTTATGAGGAGAGAAACGCCTGCTTTATCAACAAGGGGTGTGTCCTGACCAAATATACGGGTTCAAGAGGCAAGGGAGGCAGCAGCGACGCCAGCGCAGAAACAATGGCGAAGGTTGTGGAAATCATGGACAGAGAGGGAATATACTGGCAGATTGGCGAGCTGGGAGCCGTGGATGTGGGAGGCGGCGGAACCGTAGCCATGTACGTGGCAGGCATGGATGTGGATGTAGTGGATCTGGGTGTTCCGATTCTTTCCATGCATTCTCCGTTCGAGCTGGCTTCTAAGCTGGATATCTACAATACATATAAGGCGTTCTGCGCATTTTATAAATAGGATCTTTTTTTCTGGGGCCGTTTGTGGTATTATGTCTGTTATACGCATCGGCTCCAGAATGCGTCAGACGGGTTTATGCTGCCGGACACGGGGTGAACAGCAGAGGATCTGCAGCTCGGATCTGCCGTCAATATTGCAGTTGAATAAAATAAGAAAAGATGAGGTTTTTTAATGAGAAAATTTTTAACAGTAGGACTTTGCGGCGCAGCGGCCCTGATGCTTTTTGCAACAGGCTGTTCAGGACAGAAGAGTGCGACCGGCACTACGGCTTCAGAGGCGGAGAGTACTGCCGCTGAGACAGAGACAGAAGAGTATGTGGCAGAGGGAAGTATTACCCTTGGGGACTATAAAGGAATTCCGGTTACGGTGACAGAACCGGCGGTGACGGATGAGGAAGTGGATGCACAGATCCAGCAGCTTTTGAATTCCAGCGCCAAGTATGTGGAAGTGGATCGCGAGGCTAAGCTTGGCGATCAAGTCAATATCGATTATAAGGGAACGAAGGACGGAGTGGCCTTTGACGGCGGAAGCGCAGAGGGCTCCGATTTAATCCTGGGTTCCAACAGCTTTATTGAAGGATTTGAGAGCGGCCTTGTGGGAGCGAAAAAGGGAGATAAGGTATCCCTGAACCTGACTTTCCCGGAAAATTACGGAAATACGGATCTGGCAGGCAAGGATGTAGTGTTTGAGGTAACCGTCAACAATGTGCAGGAGAAAACCGTTCCGGAGCTTACGGACGAGTTTGTTACCGAGATTTCTCCGGAGGACGGAACCGTTGAGAACCTGAAAAAGAATATGAAGGAATTTATCCTGGAGAATAAGCAGGTACAGATTGACAACCAGAGAAATACCGACATCCTGAATGCCGCTCTCGACAATGCCGAGATCGTCTGCGCTACGGACGAAGTGGAGAAGAACTTTGACACACAGGTTCAGTACTATACAAACCAGGCATCTATGTACGGGATGGATCTCGCTACTTATGCAGGGCTGATGGGAATGGATGAGGACGGATTAAAGAGTGAGCTTAAGAATATTGCAAAGGACATGACCAGGCAGGAGATGCTTTTAAACGAAATCGCATCCAAAGAGAACATCTCGATCACAGACGAGGACCGGGAAGCTTTAGCAAAACAGTACGGATACGACGACCTGGAAAGTTTTCTGGAGACCGCTGATAAGGAGATCGTGGATGATACGGCTCTGATGCAGAAGACACTTGATTTCCTGGTGGAGAATGCAGTTATCACAGTCGCTGACGCACAGGAGGCTCCGGCGTCATAAAAGTATAATACAAAGTAACAGTTCATGCTGTCTGAACTGTTATAATACAAAAGCAGGTGGGGAAATATCATATGCAGATCTTATTGGACCGAATCCGCAAAGACGGAGTAGTGAAGGCAGGCAATGTCCTGAAGGTGGACCGCTTTTTAAACCATCAGATGGATATAAGGCTTTTTAAAGAGATTGGCAAAGAATTTAAGAGACGCTTTGAAGGCACGGAGATTAATAAAATCCTTACAATCGAGGCGTCCGGCATCGGAATCGCCTGTATTGTGGCGGAATATTTCGACGTACCGGTTGTGTTTGCAAAAAAGACGAAAACCAAGAATATAGCAGGGGACGTGTATACCACGAAAGTGGAATCCTTCACTCACGGAACGGTTTACGACATCATCGTATCCAAAGAGTTCCTGGGAGAGGGGGACAAGGTCCTTGTGATAGACGATTTTCTGGCCAATGGAAAGGCGCTGGAAGGCCTCACGGCATTGATTCAGGATTCCGGCGCAGAACTGGCCGGCGCCGGGATTGTCATTGAAAAGGGATTCCAGGAAGGCGGAAAGCGTATCCGTGACAATGGAATCCGTCTGGAATCGCTGGCTATTGTAGACAGCATGGATGATAAGACAGGAGAGATTGTGTTCAGAGATGAATAGGAAAGCGTTATTTTTTGATATAGACGGAACATTATTCAGTGAGATTACAAGGCAGGTACCGCAGAGCGCGGTGCTTGCCTTAAAAAAAACCAGGCGGAACGGCAATCTTGTATTTATTAATACCGGCCGTACGTTCTGTCAGACGGAGGGAATCAGAAATGAGGTGGAAACAGACGGGCTTTTATGCGGCTGCGGCACCTACATCACGGTGGGGGATGAGATTCTCTACGACAGAAGAATCCCGGCCGGGAGGGCGGCCAAGCTGAAGAAGGATATTATCCGGTACGGCCTGGACGGCGTGCTGGAAGGTGTCGAGGGCTGCTATTTCCATAACGGGAAATCCAAAATGCCTATGGTGGAACATTTGATTCACCTTCTGAAAGCGGCAGACGCCTATATTCCTCTGGGATGGGACGACAACTCCTATGAGATCACAAAGTTCTGCGTTGTGGCGGATGGTGAGAGCAGAAGAGAAGAGTTTTTTGCCACGCTGAAGGATGAGTTTGAAGTGATAGACAGAGGCGGGGATTTCTATGAATGTATACCGGTTGGACATTCCAAGGCGACGGCCATCGAAGAGATACTGAAGCGGTATGGCATTGCGAAGGAAGACGCCTGGGTGTTCGGTGACAGCATGAACGATCTTTCCATGTTTCAGTTCTCACTCAACTCGGTACTGATGGGGAAGCATGACGGAGGGCTGGAGCCTTTTGCCACATTTACGACGAAGACGGTGGAAGAGGATGGAATAGCCTATGCCCTTGAAACGCTGGGGATGCTGTAAAAGAAAAGGGAAGATACGGAATAATCAGGGGGAGTTACAAGATGAAGGAATACAAAATTAAAAAAATCAAATCTCTGATGGAGATAGAATCCTGCGTCAAAGCGGAGATTACTGAGATTCAGTGGAACTGCAGAATGCAGCCCAAAGCATGGGCCTATATGGGGTATCAGGAGGGAAAAGGGCTTCTGGTCCGGATGGCCTGCGAGGAGACAAATCCTCACAGAGTCCATGTCTATCACAAGGGACCCGTCTGGACGGACAGCGCCCTGGAATTATTCCTGGCATTTCCCATACACGAGGGCGGCGCACCTGGCGGGATTGACGGCCAAAGCTTATATCTGAATTTTGAACTGAACGCCAATGCCGCGATGTACGCCCAATATGGCTATGGCAAAGAAAACAGGGACTTTATACCGGATCGGGTGTACCGGGAAAGCCGCTGCAGCGCGGTGATCGGCCGGGACGGATGGCGGGTGGATTTTCTGATACCGGAATGGTACCTGGAGGAGCTGACGGGCAGAAAACTGGAGGCCTGGCTGGCAGCAGGAAATGAGGAAGGGCGGATGCGCTGTAATTTTTACAAGATATCCGAGAGTCCCGAGATTGAGCATTATATGAGTTATTCAAGGATAGAGAGCGATGAGCCGGACTTTCACCTGCCTCTGTATTTTGCGGAGGCTTTACTTGAGTGAGTTTAATGTTCTGTCAGAATGCAGATGACGGAAAAGGAGATTTGAAATTTTATATGGATAAATATCAGGTATTAAAACACTATTTTGGATATGAAGAATTCAGGGAGGGGCAGGAGGCATTGATTGACAGCATCCTCTCCGGACAGGATACTTTGGGAATTATGCCTACTGGAGCCGGAAAATCGCTGTGTTTTCAGGTTCCGGCCCTGATGATGAAGGGAATCACGCTAGTCATTTCACCATTAATTTCTTTAATGCAGGATCAGGTATCAGCCCTGAATCAGGCCGGCGTTCATGCCGCGTATCTGAACAGTTCCCTGACGGTAAGCCAGTATTATAAAGCGCTCTCTTATGCAAGAGAGGGGAGATATCCGATTATTTATGTTGCCCCCGAGAGGTTGGTGACGGAGGAATTTCTGGATTTCGCCACACATGCTGAGATTTCGATGCTGGTCGTTGATGAGGCACACTGTGTGTCCCAGTGGGGACAGGATTTCAGGCCTAGTTATTTAAAGATTATGGAGTTTGTCGATAAGCTGCCGAAGAGACCGGTAATCAGTGCATTTACTGCGACGGCAACTAAAGAGGTGAGGGATGATGTGATTGATATCCTGATGCTGAGGGAACCGACAGTGGTGGCAACCGGGTTTGACCGGCCGAATCTGTGGTTTTCGGTGCAGTCACCGAAAGACCGCTATGCAACGATGAAAAATTACATAGAATGCCATCCTGCCCAGAGCGGCATTGTCTACTGTCTGACCAGGAAGACGGTGGAGGAGGTTAGCAAAAGGCTGGCGGATGAAGGCTTTGAGGTGACACGTTATCATGCTGGGCTGAGCGACGCGGAGAGAAAACGGAACCAGGAAGATTTTATCTATGACAGAAAGAATCTGATGATCGCTACGAATGCATTCGGCATGGGAATCGATAAATCGGATGTGAGGTTTGTAATCCATTACAACATGCCGAAAAATATCGAGAGTTATTACCAGGAGGCGGGGCGGGCGGGCCGGGACGGTGAACCGGCCGAGTGCCTCCTGCTGTACGGCGGCCAGGACGTGATTACCAACCAGTTTTTTATAGACAATAACCAGGACAACCAGGAACTTGACTTCGTAACCAGAGAGCTGGTTCAGGAGAGGGATCGTGAACGCCTGCGCAAGATGACATATTACTGCTTTACCAATGAATGCCTGAGAGATTACATCCTGCGCTACTTTGGGGAATACGGCGGAAATTACTGCGGAAACTGTTCCAACTGTCTGAGCCAGTTTGAGACGGTGGACGTGACGGATACGGCCAAGGCGGTAATCGGCTGTGTGGAAGACTGCAGGCAGAGATACGGGGTCAACGTGATTCTCGACACGGTCCGCGGCGCCAATACGGCCAAAATCAGGCAGTACCGCATGGATGAAAATGCATGGTATGCCGCAGCCGCGAAGATTCCGGCGTTTAAGCTGCGCCAGGTGATGAACTACCTGCTTCTCAATGATTACCTGCGGGTGACAAATGATGAATATATGCTTGTAAAGCTGACGGAAAAATCAATGGCCGTCCTGAATGACGAGGAACCGGTTGTCATGAAGATGGCAAAAGAACAGGATCACCAGGCGAAAGAGAAGGGCGGAAAGAAGAAAAAAACCGGCAGGGGCTTTGCGGCCGGACTTTCCGGTGCGGAGTTCACCGAGGAGGACGAGAAACTGTTTGAAAAGCTGCGGACACTCCGTATGGAGATTGCCAGAGAGGCAAAGGTGCCGCCGTATATTGTATTTTCCGACAAGACATTGACCCATATGAGCATTGTGAAACCTCAGACAAGGGAGGAGATGCTTAATGTGTCCGGCGTCGGGGAAGTTAAGTATGAAAAATATGGGGACAAGTTCCTGGAATGTGTGCGCGAATCGTTACTGTTCACTCCGTGACCGGTAACACGCTGCGCGATGCACAGAAACGGCAAAAAACACCTCGTGGAATATTACCTGTGAACAATAACCTTGAATCTGCCGCAGAACCAGCCGCCATAAATTGATAATATCTGATAT